>CAZQXF010000266.1:0-4152 GCA_964596975.1 uncultured Thiotrichales bacterium
TGCTCAGATTGCCCCCGTTTTGCGCCAAATCAAGGCGGAAGCGCGGAGTTTACAAGTGTAAATGAGCACTTCCAACGCGGAGTTGGCGCAAATAAGGGGGTAAGCTGAACAGTTACTCGAGGAGAACGAAAATGAAGCAATACCTGACAATCGCATTCGCCGCCAGCCTGATGGCCATCAATGCACCCGTCCACGCGACCGGTCGCGACCACGGCGTCAATCAGCGGCAACACCACCAAGTGCTACGGATTCGGCAAGGCATCAAGTCCAGTGAACTGACCCGCCCAGAAGTGAAACATCTCACACGGGAACAGCAGCGAATTCGAAGAATGGAAAGGAAGTTCAGATCTGATGGCGAACTGACGTTCAAGGAGCGCGCCAGGCTGCAAGGCCGCCTCAATCGGGCCAGCCATCATATCTATCAGGAAAAACACGATAACCAGCAGCGGCAACGTCCGGAGAGCCCGGAGCCTGGGGAATAGGTATCGCCCCTTTCGACGGATTGGAGGGTGTCATTATTACGACACCCTCTTTCGCGCGCCTCCAAAGCAGGAGCAAAGCGCAATGAACATCAAAACTCGAGTTATTCGAGTGTCACCAGGCTCAACCCATCAATGTATCGAAAGTCTTTACGATTGTACGTGAAAAGCTTGCTGTCCAACATCAACGCTGTCGCTGCAATAATACTGTCAGGGATATCGAGTGCATGGCTCTTTGCATATCGCTTGACCAATGCCATTGCCTTGCGTGAAAGCGTTTCATCGGGGTAAATGATGGAAAAATACAGGATGAATTGTTCAAGCTTTTTCACTTCGGCCTTATTGCGCGCGCCATAGAATAGCTCCATCGCGGTAATGCTGGAAATACATAGCTCTTCCTCAAACGCTTCAACCTTGCCAATGGTTTCGCTGTCACCCTTGAGGATCTCGATGAGGATATTGGTATCGAGGACTACTTCCTCCACGCTCTATCCCGGAGGGATTCCTGGGTCACCTCTGCATCTTGCCACATGCCGGCGAAGGATGAGAAATCGGGTCTATTGGGCTGTTTGGCACGCTCCTCCAGATCTCGCTTGAGCACTTCCCGAATATAAGCGGACACCGACATTCCGAGGCTATTCGCCTGTTTTTTCAGTGCCTCGAAAAGCGGTTCTTCAAAGTAGATTTGTGTTCTGTGCATTCACGCCCCCATACATCACAACCATACATTACCATATTCCCAGCGCTTGTTTACATCAACACGGTGATCCGCTTTCCAGCAAACGCCCGGAGCCTGCGGAATAGCGATGTATCATGCCCTTCTGCGTCTGCGAGAAGGGCGAACCCAATCAGGGGTCGAATTTCACGATCCGGTTGAACCAGACCAGAAACCCAGCTGAACTGACAATGCCCGTGACAACACTTGCGGCCACATCATGCTCCCAGACGTGCAGGTAGCAGTTGTAACCAATCACGGAACCAATGATGACTGCAAAGAGCGCGAATGCCTTCATTTGGCGACACGCTTGAGGTGGGCCCGCCGTGCCGCTTTCTGTTGCTGCAGGTAAAAGATGATACCGCTCATATCGACACTCCCTGTGTGCTACTGATGCCATGATTTTACAACAGTTGACACGACCAGGTATGCCACTCGTCCGTGATTCACAACCGCAGACCGATGGCACGGCAAATGCTTGCCGCTCTGTCGCGTTACCCCGGCAGGGCCTGGCTGAAATCCGCCAGCAGATCGTCGATATCCTCGATACCAATGGACAAGCGAATCATCCCGTCGGAAATCCCCATCGAGGCCCGGCGCTCAGGGCCCATCTCGAAATAGATCGTTTGCGCCACCGGAATAGCCAGGGTGCGATTGTCCCCAAGATTGCTCGCCACGATCGGGATTTCCAGCGCATCCAGCACGTCGAAACAGTCGATACCGGGCTTGAGTTCGATGCTCATCAGCGAACCGGCAGAACGAAACAGATGTGCCGCACGCGCATATTCCGGGTGGGATGCAAGCCCCGGATAGAACACCTTGTTGATGGCAGGATGCTGATCGAAAAAGGCGGCCAGTTCGGCGGCATTGCCGGCGGAGCGATCTTGCCGCAGCGCCAGTGTCTCAGCGCCAATGGCAATCTGATGAGCGGCCTGCGCGCTCAGGGTGCCCCCCGTATCCCGCAGTCCCTTCTTCTTGATCTGCAACAACCCCCAATTGACTGGATCGCCTTTTTTGTAGACATCGTAGATGTGCGGATAGCGCGACCAGTCAAAACGCCCCGTCTCGGTGACGGCGCCGCCGAGTACATCGCCATGGCCGGCGATGAATTTGGTCAGCGAGTTGACGACCAGCCCGGCATCTACATCGACCGGACGGAACAGCCACGGCGAGGTCATCGTGTTGTCGACGATATACAACAGCCCATGCGCTGCACATAGCTTGCCAATGCCTTCCAGATCACTGACCTGGGTGCAGGGGTTGGCAATGGTCTCGACGAACACCATCCGCGTATTCGGCTGGATTGCCGCCGCCACCGCAGCAGCATCAGTCGCATCGACGAATGACACTTCGATGCCCATATTGGTCAAGGTGTTGAACAGGCTATTGGTATTGCCAAACAGAAACTGGCTGGAAATCAGGTGATCACCCTGGCGCAGCAGCGCAAACATCACGGCCGAAATGGCCGCCATACCGGTGGCAAAGCAGGACGTCGCCACCCCTTCTTCCATCACGGTGATCTTCTCTTCCAGCGCCACCACCGTCGGATTCACCTGGCGCGCGTAGGAGTAACCCTTTCTCTTACCCTGAAAGACCTCGGCAATCTCTCGCGCACTGCCATAACCATAAGCCACCGAGGTATGCACGGGTTTGTGCAACGAGCCGTGTTCGATCGGCTGCTGCAAGTCACCATGCAATATTCTTGAGGTAAACCCTTTCATTTCATCACCGCAGATGCGTTTGCAATGGCGCAATACTACTATGCTTTTGCGGCTTTCGGGGTCTTGCCAGACAACGGCGCAACGCTGGCGATGATCAGTCCCGCTTGGCGAGATACATCCGATCGCTGAAGGTTGCCACCCATGTCGGCTTGAAGACGATCATCACCGTCATCGAGATGCCATTGAGCGTCCCTTCGGGCAGCGCCAGCAACAGCAAGAAAGGCAGGTAGTTCTGATTGAGTTCTGCGACCGGATACGCGCCACTGGTGGCCAAAATAGTGTAAGCGGTCAAACCTGCCATCAAAACGCCAAGCGACGCCGCAAAAAAACAATTCAGAAAAATGTAGATAAACAGATTATGCGGCAGTACCCGCTGCGCGAAACGCCGCAGATTATGCGTGACCAGCGTCGGGATCGCGCCCATGATCAGCACATTCAAGGCAAAGGTCTCCCCGCTGCCTCGCCCATCGAACAGCGTCGCCAACACCAGCAGTTGCACCGCCAGAAAAGCAAACTCCCAGCCAAACATCAACGCCGCTGCGCTGGCACCGAGAAAGTGAAAGGCCTGCCCCGGTGATACCCCCGCCTTCAGATGCCAGAATGCCAGCAGCACAACAATGGCGCCAAAATAGACGTTGGCCGAATCGCGTTCGAGCAGTTTGTGCCATGGCGCACGCAGTAACGCCCATGCCGTCAAGATCGCATAGAGAACCCAGCTGACGGACAGCCAGCTCGATGAAACAAGGCCCGCAGGTATATCCATTCGAGCAGTCTAAGTCGGTTCGCCGTCAAACTGAATGATAAATGGCAAAAGAATGGGAGCCACGATCCAACACAACTACTTCCGCTGCCGCGGTCGATTGTCGAGCACACTGCTCAAATCGTCCAACACCGAAGTGTGCAGATCTTTCAAACAATCATGAAGCTTGTGCAGCTTTCGCTCCCACCGCTTCTGCTGCTCATGCGCCTTGACGATATGACCGAATGAGTCCTCTCTGAGCTGCCCGCGCTCGAGGTAGAATTCCAGTGTTTTTTCATTGGCGCTGAGCAGCTTCTCATGCGTTTCGATGGTATCCATCAGCACTTCGAACTCCCGCTCCTCCTCGTCGAGGATGTGTTCCAGCTTGTACAGCAACGCCTCCAGCCGATCCTGATCCTGACGCCAGCGCGCAAGCTCGTCGAGCCACAGCCGGTGCTCCTCACGCCAGCGCGCATAATCCCGACGCAGCTCCTCGAT
>CAZQXF010000267.1:0-4148 GCA_964596975.1 uncultured Thiotrichales bacterium
ATGTGCCATTCCATGAAATCTACGTGCATGGCCTGATCCGCGACGCTGAAGGCCAGAAAATGTCGAAGTCGAAAGGCAACGTCCTCGACCCGATCGACCTGATCGATGGCATCGACCTCGAATCGCTGGTGAAAAAGCGCACCAGCAATATGATGCAGCCGGAAAAGGCTGCGCAGATAGAAAAATCGACGCGCAAGCATTTCCCCGACGGCATCCCCGCCTATGGCACCGACGCCATGCGTTTTACCTTTGCTGCACTGGCCTCCAACGGCCGTGACATCCGCTTCGACCTTCAACGTATCGAAGGCTACCGCAATTTCTGCAACAAGATCTGGAACGCGGCGCGTTACGTGCAGATGCAATGCGAGAACGAGGACACCGCCATCGATGGCGGTGACATGCAATTGTCTCTCGCCGATCGCTGGATCCTGTCCGAGCTGCAAAAAACCATTGCGACTGTGACTGAGCACATCGACAAATACCGCTTCGATATCACCGCCAAGGCGATGTACGAATTCACCTGGCATGAGTACTGCGACTGGTATCTGGAGTTGTCGAAGCCGCTACTGTTCAGCAAAACAGCCAGCGAAGCGGAAAAACGCGGCACACGACACACGCTGGTCAGCGTACTGGAAACCATGCTGCGCCTGATGCACCCGATCATGCCCTTCATTACGGAAGAGATCTGGCAGCAAATCAAGCCTTTGGCCGGCGCGAGCGGTGACACCATCATGCTCGCTGATTATCCGGCGCATGACCCCGAACGGATCGATGAAGACGCCGAGCGTGATATCGGCTGGCTGAAGTCCTTTGTTCTCGGTGTCAGAAAAATTCGTGGCGAAATGAGTATCAGCCCCGGCAAACCATTGCCCGTGATGCTGGCCAATTGGACCGCAGAAGATCGCGAACGCTTCGAGCGCAATAGCGATTTCATCGTGCAACTGGCCAGACTGGAAACGGTCAGCTGGCTCGACAGTGAAGACGATGCGCCTGAATCAGCCATGGCGCTTGCCGGAGAAATGAAAATTCTGATCCCGCTAGCCGGCCTGATCGATCGTGACGCCGAAATCGAGCGGCTGGAAAAAGAAATCGCAAAGCTCCAGGGCAATCTGGATAAAACCGAAGCCCGGCTCAACAATCCCTCATTCTCAGGCAAAGCGCCACCCGCTGTGGTCGAGCAAACCAGAAAGCAGGCCGAAGAACAGAAGGCGACCCTGGAACAGCTGAAAACGCAGCTGGAGAAGATCAGGGCAATATGACCAGTATCGATTAGCCCGGTGGCAGCACCTGGTCTGGTGGATCAAAAGTAGTCACCATCAGGGGCGATACCACTCATTACGGTGCAACCACTCCACCAGTTCATCTGGTGGCTGTGGCCGGCTGATGAAATATCCCTGCACGACATCACAGCCCGCATCCATCGCCAGGTGGTAGGTTTCGACATCCTCGATGCCTTCAGCAATCACGCGCAGACCAAAGCCTTTCGCCAGTTCCGCCACCGTTTCCACGATCAGACGATCTTTGCGTTCGTGACGCATATTGTCGACAAAGGCGCGGTCGATCTTGATTTCCTGAATCGGAATATTCTTCAGATACTCAAATGACGAATAGCCGGTACCAAAATCATCCATTGACAGCTTGATACCCATCGCATTGATCTCGGTAAAGACCTCCATCGCCTTGTCAGGATTTTCCATGAAAGCCGTTTCGGTGATTTCCAGGGTCAATGCTTCGACCGGCATATCCCAGATATTCCGACGGCTGATGAAGCGCATCAGTTCCGGGTCATTGATCACCTCGGTGGAGAGATTGACGGCGATCGGCACAGCATCCTTGCCCCAGCGCTGATACTGCAAGATCGCATTGTTCAAGGTCTTAAAGGTCAAATTATTGATCAAACCGGAGCGTTCCGCCGTGGCGATAATCAGATCCGGCCGGACAACACCAAAAATCGGGCTGGTCCAGCGTACCAGCGACTCAACACCGACCACCCTGCCCGTTCGCATCTCGACCTTTGGCTGAAACACCGAGGTAATCTCGTTCTGCTCCAGCGCACGTTCCAGATCCAGTTGCAGTTCGAGAAAGGGAAATTCATCCTGCTCATCGCTAATCTCATCATGAATGCATTGCGGCAGGCGGGAATCATGGGCATGCAGCAGCGAGCTGTCTGCGAGACGCATCAGCTCCGGTGCATCGACCGATTTGTCGACACTGTAGCTGGCACCAATGGTGACATTGACGCGAAAACTGCTGTCCATCACGGAGAAAAGCTCAAAGACAATGCGTTGAATCTTGTTGATGGCCAGCCCCAACTGCTGCCTGATCTTCAAGTCCGGCAACAGCACGACAAACTCGGATAGCCCTAGCGGCAGCACCGTTACTTTCTTCGGCAACTCATCACTCAGCCGCTTCACCACCTGCTTGCTCAGCAGTGCAGCAAAACGATAGCCATAACTGGCTCGAATACGCTGATACTGGTTGATTTCGACGAGAATGACACCGACCATCAACGCGCTATCCCGGTTGGCCTTCAACAGCGTCTCGACACGGCAAAGCGCCTCGTCACGCGGTACCGTGCGAAACCCGGTGTCGCCACAATCACATGGCGAAACAGCGCTCGCTTCAGAGGTAGAAGTCATCGGCCTCGACACCGTAGTCGCCCGGCTTCAACGCTGACTCGATGAACAGCTTGTTGCCATTCTTGTCAAACAGCTCCATCGCCAGATCACAGTTATACGGCATTTCAACCTCTTGCTTGTCACTGTCTCTGACGATCAGCACCATGGGCCGCAAACGCCGCAGCGGGTTCTGTTCGATAACGATCCCCACCTCGCCTGAACTCAGCAACACCAGAGACCCGGTGGGATAGACCCCCAGACACTGGATGAACTCCTCGACCAGCTCTGGCTGAAAACGGCTACCGCTGCCACTGTAGAGCGAGTTGATCGCCTGGGCGCTGCTATGCGCAGGGCGATAGGGACGTGGATGGGTGTAGGCATCGTAGAAATCAACGATCGCCGCGATGCGCGCATAGACGGGAATCTCTGAGCCTTTCATGCCCTTTGGATAACCCTTGCCATCGATACGCTCGTGATGATAGGCAACGATCGACAGCACCTCGGGATCGATACCCGGCGTCTCGGACAGCACTTCGATAGAGTAGTCGACATGCTTTTTCAGCAGACGCACCTCGACATGATGCAGCTTGCCGATTTTGCCGAGCAGCGCCGTCGGCAGCTTCAGCTTGCCGATATCCAGCAGCAGCACACCAAGCGCCAGTTTGTTCAACTCGGCCTCGGTCAGGCCCAGATGGCGACCAAACATGATGGCCAGTACCGACGCTTCAACGCTGTGTGAATAACTGTAGGCATCCTGGGACTTCAACCGGGCCAGGAGGAAAGAAGCATCGGGGTTGCGAATCATGCTCTCGACCAGATGATTGGTCGAGACTTTTACCTCATCGACATCCAGCTCACTGCTCTCGCTATAGGATGCCAAGGCATTGTCCAGAGAGGTTTCAAGCTCAGTCTGCACTTCACGCGCGACTTCCATCTCCTGCTCAAGCGGAGCGGTAACTTCATACTCGACAAAGGCGTTGGGCAGCCCAACAGCGTCATGCGCCTTGCGCGCAGCCGCAACGAGCTTATCGTGCTCAGTCGCCCCCCCCGGCTTCCACTGTGAATTCTGCACATCCCGTTGCATCACGAGATGGTCTACGCCCTCATCATCGCTACCAGGAACAGCCGAACTGTCATGACTGCTCAGCACATGCTTACCTCGGGAGGGATCGATATAGACGTGCCGACAACACTGCTGGAGTTGCTGCAACTCCTCATCGGATTCGATCAGGAAGCCCTGCAACAGGAAGGGGGATTCGTGCCAGGGTCGGTCCAGTTCGGTAACGAACATCCCTGCACTCAATTCATCGACTGTGATCTTGACGGTCATTATCCCTTGACAGCTATCGGTTCCAATCCGGAACGCGACAGTATCAAGGCTTCGGTTTTCGCTCCACGGAGCAGCCGACAAACTCCGATCGGGATCACAGCGCAAGGAGCAGGCGGTAGAAAAGCGGGGCTTATCGGACGTAACAACTCAGCGCCCCAGCCCGCGCAGCGGGCACACACCGAAAAGTAACGAAATGATAC
>CAZQXF010000268.1:0-4105 GCA_964596975.1 uncultured Thiotrichales bacterium
ACTTCTGACCCCGGCTACGGCCAGAGCACCTGCATCGGCATCGGCGGCGACCCGATCCCCGGCATGAGCTTTATCGATGCGCTGGCGCTGTTCGAGGCCGATCCGCAGACCGAAGCCATTTTGATGGTGGGCGAGATCGGCGGCACCGCCGAGGAAGAAGCCGCCGAGTTCATCCAAAGCGAAGTGAGCAAGCCGGTGACCGCCTATATCGCCGGTGTCACCGCGCCCAAGGGCAAGCGCATGGGCCATGCCGGTGCGATCATCGCCGGTGGCAAGGGCACCGCGGAGGAGAAATTCGCCGCGCTGGAGAAAGCGGGTGTCCACACGGTACGCTCGCCGGCGCTGCTGGGTCAGGGCGTCGCCGAAGCCACGGGCTGGTAGTCGCTGCCGGCAATGCCGCCGGGACGGCGGCGGTCCCGGGATGCGCAGCCATGTTTCTGGCGATTGGAAATATCCCGACCAATTGCCGAAATTTCCGCAACACCAGTCCCGGTAGGGTAAAATCGCTGCTGTTTCCTAGTTCTTCGTCCGCGCTGCTGCGGCGAACGTATATACCGATATGACGAAAAAAACCGTAACCCTGATCGACGACAGCACCGGCCGCGAGGTCAAACTGGATGTGCTCGAACCCACCGCTGGCCCGCCTACCATTGATGTGCGCCCGCTATACAAGGAACTCGGTTACTTCACCTACGATCCGGGTTACGTCTCCACCGCCAGCTGCGCCAGTACCATCACCTACATGAATGGCGAACAAGGCGTGCTGCAATATCGCGGCTACCCGATCGAACAGCTTGCCGAACACAGCAGCTATCTGGAAACCTGTTACCTGCTCTACTATGGCCGCCTGCCGACTGCGGCGGAACTCAACACGTTCATCGACACCATCAACCAACACACGATGGTGCACGAGGCACTGAAACGCTTCTATAGCGGTTTCCGTCGCGATGCCCATCCCATGGCGATCATGATGGGCGTGGTCGGCGCACTGTCGGCGTTCTACCACGAACACATGAACATCCACGACCCGCACGACCGCGAGATCGTCGCCCACCAGCTGATCGCGAAAATGCCGACCATCGCCGCCTGGAGCTACCGCTACGCCCAGGGCTTGCCGTTCATGTACCCGCGCGCCAACCTGAGCTATGCGGAAGACTTTCTCCACATGATGTTCGCCAACCCCACCGCGCCCTACACACCCGATCCGAAGTTTGCCAAGGCGCTGGATCTGATCCTGATCCTGCATGCCGACCATGAACAGAACGCCTCCACCTCAACGGTGCGGCTGTCTGGCAGCTCCGAGGCCAACCCCTTCGCCGCCGTCGCCGCTGGCATCGCCACGCTCTGGGGGCCGGCGCATGGCGGCGCCAACGAGGCGGTGATCCGCATGCTGCAGGAGATCAACGAATCCGGCAAACCCATCGAACACTATGTCGAACGCGCCAAGGACAAAAGCGACCGCTTCCGCCTGATGGGCTTCGGCCACCGCGTGTACAAGACCTACGACCCGCGCGCCCGCATCATTCGCAAGATCTGCCACGACATCCTCGACAGCGAAACCGATGGTGAACACCAGAAGCTGCTCGACACCGCGATGAAACTGGAAGAAATTGCGCTCAACGACCCCTACTTCCAGCAGCGCAACCTCTACCCCAATGTGGATTTCTATTCCGGCGTCATCTTCGTGGCGATGGGCATACCACTGAACATGTTCACCGTACTGTTCGCGATGGCCCGCACCATCGGCTGGATCTCGCAATGGAATGAAATGATGAGCGACGAGAAATCCCGCATCGGCCGCCCGCGGCAGCTATATGTTGGCGAGGCGACACGCGACTATGTGCCGATTTCGCAGCGCTGAGATGTAGCCACCCGACTACGCTATAATGGAGCTGAGAGAGACCCCGTTATTTGCCAAATGGCGAGGGGGGGTTTGAACAGCGTCGAGTTCACAGCAAGCCCTTGAAAATCCCCCTCAAACCCCCCTTTGAAAAAGGGGGAAGCTGTCAGGGCAAGCAGCAATGTTGGCGAATGGCGCCAACATTGAACCGATGAACTCCGAACCTGAATTGCTTTCCATGCCGGGGTCTCAGTCCTGTCGCATCAGGACACCGCCCTGCACAACTAATCAATGTCACGACGGACGAACGCTCCCCGTCGAAATAACCCATTTCCAAGGAACACCATGACCACAAACATGCTTGAAACCTACCGCGCCCATGCCGCCGAACGTGAAGCCAAGGGCATTCCAGCGCTGCCGCTCAACGCCTCCCAAACCGCCGACCTGGTCGAACTGCTGAAGCAGCCACCCGCTGGCGAAGAGGCTTTTCTGCTCGAACTGTTGAGCGAGCGGGTGCCAGCCGGTGTGGACGAAGCCGCCTATGTGAAGGCTGGGTTTCTTGCCGCCATTACCCGTGGCGAGGCCGAATCACCGCTGATCGACAAGGAAAAAGCGGTCGAACTGCTGGGCACCATGCTGGGTGGTTACAATATCGAGCCGCTGATCCAGTGTCTCGACGACGACGCGCTGGCATCCAAAGCGGCTGACGCGCTGTCCCACACGCTGCTGATCTTCGATGCCTTCCATGATGTGAAGGAAAAGGCCGATGCTGGCAATCCGCATGCACAGCGGGTTCTGGAGTCCTGGGCCGAGGGCGAGTGGTTTACCTCTAAAGACGAGCTGCCGGAAAAAATTACCGTCACAGTGTTCAAGGTTCCCGGCGAGACCAATACCGACGATCTTTCCCCTGCCCCGGATGCCTGGTCGCGGCCTGATATTCCGCTGCACGCGCTGGCCATGCTGAAAATGCCCCGCGATGGCATCACCCCGGACAAGCCGGGCGAGATCGGCCCGATCAGCACCATCGCAAAGCTCAAGGAAAAAGGCTATCCGCTGGCCTATGTCGGCGATGTGGTCGGCACCGGCTCGTCACGCAAATCGGCCACCAACTCCGTGCTGTGGCACATGGGACACGATATTCCGCATATCCCCAACAAACGCGCCGGCGGCTACTGCCTGGGCGGCAAGATCGCACCGATCTTCTTCAACACGATGGAAGACGCCGGTGCGCTACCAATCGAGCTGGACGTGTCGAAAATGGAAACGGGCGATGTCATCGACATCTATCCCTATGAAGGCGTGGTCAAACGTCACGACAGCGACGAAGTCATCAGCCAGTTCAAACTCAAGCCCAATGTCATTCTCGACGAAGTACGGGCTGGTGGCCGCATTCCGCTGATCATTGGCCGCGCGCTGACCGCACGCGCCCGCGAAGCGCTCGGCCTGCCACCGTCGACCCTGTTCCGCACACCGGAAACGCCGGAACAAAGCAGCAAGGGCTTCACCCTGGCGCAAAAGATCGTCGGCAAGGCCTGCGGCATGGAGGGCGTGCGCCCGGGCATGTACTGTGAACCGCAGATGGCCACCGTCGGATCACAGGACACCACCGGGCCGATGACCCGCGACGAGCTGAAGGATCTCGCCTGCCTCGGCTTTTCCGCTGACCTGGTAATGCAGTCGTTCTGTCACACCGCCGCCTACCCCAAGCCGGTGGACGTGGACACCCAGCATACGCTGCCCGACTTCATCATGAACCGCGGTGGCATCTCGCTGCGCCCCGGCGATGGCGTCATCCACTCCTGGCTAAACCGTATGCTGCTGCCCGACACCGTCGGCACCGGCGGCGACTCCCACACCCGCTTCCCGATCGGCATCTCCTTCCCGGCCGGTTCCGGGCTGGTCGCCTTTGCCGCAGCCACAGGCGTCATGCCGCTGGACATGCCGGAATCGGTGCTGGTGCGCTTCAAGGGTGAAATGCAGCCCGGCATCACGCTGCGCGACCTGGTCAACGCCATTCCCTACGCGGCCATCCAGAAAGGGCTGCTGACCGTGGCCAAGGAAGGCAAGAAAAACGTCTTCTCCGGACGCATTCTGGAAATCGAAGGATTGCCGAAACTTAAGGTCGAACAGGCCTTTGAACTGTCCGACGCATCGGCCGAACGTTCCGCCGCCGGCTGCACGATCAAGCTCGACAAGGAACCGATCATCGAGTACCTCAAATCGAATGTCGTCATGCTCAAGTGGATGCTGGCCAGTGGCTATGGC
>CAZQXF010000269.1:0-4075 GCA_964596975.1 uncultured Thiotrichales bacterium
ATCATCAACAGCGACGTAGCCATCGATACTAACTCCCATTTTCTCCAGCTGTGCTGCGGCGTTTTCGATACTCAAGGCATTTTCCCCAGCACCGTAGACCAGAATCCTGCGCTGAAGCTGGTTGGTTCTGCTCAACGACGCGAAGACATGGCGGCTGAGCACGACGAAGAACAGCGACAAGGCAACCGATGCGATCATGAGACCTCGCCCCAGAAACAATGTCGGCAACAGATAGGCAATGAATACAAATGCGACAAATCCAACCAGATGACTGACGATGAGGCGCAGATGCACGCCCACTACCCCCAGGAGCAGGGTACGCGCACTGTACAGCCCCATTGCCATCATGCTGATAAACAGCACGCTGGCGAACAGCAGCGCCTTAGGCAAGATAGGACCAACGATTTCCTCTATGGCGGCATCGGAAAACACCTCGCCCGCCAATAGGTGGCTGAAGCGTAGCCAGGTCGCCAGATAGACGGCAGCCACCAGCAGCAGAAACTCGATGACAGCAAGCACCACAAAGGGAACCGGTGTCGCCTGATTAAAAAGCTTGATCGTTTTCAAGTCTGTTATGCACGTATAATTATTATGGAACGCTCAGATGCCGACATTCGGCAAGGGCTGATAACACCAGAGAACTGCCGTCACTACGCCAGATGGTGCAGCTGTGGTTGACTGGCCAGCCGATCAAGCGCTTCTTGCAGTTCTGGTTCAACCTCGAACGATAACGCGACGATGGCCGTGTCAGCCTGTTTTTCCAGCACATGAACCGGATGCCTGAACCTTTTGAGCTCGCCATCGAGCATTAGTTCCAGCGCAATCTCGATATAGGTATGTTGAGGAATGCTGCGCATGTCATGAAACAGCCGGAGCGTGGAACGACCGATGACTTCCAGCGAGCATTGCGCATGAGGGTAACTATGGCAGTAGATCGTTGCGCCTGCGTGCGTCGGTTGCTGCCCGCCAGGCGCCATAAAATGCGCTTCACCATTGGCCTGAGCAGATGCGATTCTGCCAGATGCTGCATGCCCCATCAGGTTCTCCCAGTCTTCACTTGATCGTACGTCTCAGACCGGCGGGAATAGCAAAGGTTCAGCCATGCACAGGCTGGCAGGCGCTTCGTAACACTTGATTGCAATTAGCCTGTCAGTTGCAGACAGGAAGCGCTATTGAAAGCGGTATGACGATTCGATAATGCTGCGCTCAATGATGCCTTTCACCCGTCGCATCGCGGGTGCCGGCATATCGTAGACATAGAGGATCTCAACGCCCTTGGCGCGCATCATCTCTTCCGCTTCAAGCAGCGAAGCACGCTTGTGAATCCCGGCAATGGCACTTCGCTTGGCGGGAATGTTCATCAGATCGACGTGATCGATGTCCGGAAATTCTTCGAGATACCGCACTACATCGATTGCCGGCATGACGGTATCCGGCTCATCACCAGATTGCAGCAGTATCCAGTGCGGCCCATCCGCCAAGCCCCGACGTACATCGTCGGCTGCGGGTTTCTGCGGTAGCACGACGAAACGCAGCGACATCTGACTGGCAACACCGATCCGCCGTAGCGCCTGCGTCAATGGATTCATGTTGATATCCAGACCACGCGCCTGCAACAACGAACGGAAGAACGAGACCTGATGAAAAGCTTCACTGCGCGTCAACTCGGCAATGACGATCGCCAGCATACCGGGGAAAATGACCGTGGGGCTGTAAGTCATCTCCAGAATCGCCAGCAGGGCCGCCAGCGGTGCCCGGAACATCGCTCCCATCATCGCCGTCATTCCGAGCAAGGCATAAAAACCAATCTCGGATGAAAACTCAGGCGCCGTGCTCATGACGACATAGCCCATTGCGCTACCGGCCATGGCACCGAGAAACAGGCTGGGACCCACCACACCACCGGGAACGCCAAACCCGACTGCGATACTTGTCGCGGCGAACTTGGCCAAGAGTATCCCCAGCAGCAGTACCAGCCCCAGGTCGCCTGCCAATGCCTCGCCGACCGTGTCGTAGCCTATGCCAAGCACTTGCGGATAAATAATTCCGATAGCGCCAACCGCAATGCCGGCAGCGGTGGTCTTGACCACGAAAGGCCACTCCCTGGAGTAGGCGGCAAGCCACGCCACCAGGCGGATGAACAGTGTTGCCAACAGCCCACAGAGCAAGCCGAGTAAAACGACGAACGGCAATTCACGCAGCGAATGGAAATTCAATTCGGGAATCAGGAAGACTGGCGAGTTGCCATATACCGCGATCGTTACCCCAGTGGCGCTGACAGCCGCCAGAATCACCGGGATGAAACTGGTGATCGTATATTCCAGCATCACCACTTCCATCGCGAAAACGACCCCGGCCAGCGGTGTATTGAAAGAAGCGGCGATGGCCGCCGCCGTACCGCAAGCAACGAGGATGCGCACGTTATTGTTGGGAACCGCGAGATACTGCCCCAGCAGCGACCCGGTCGCCGCCCCGAGGTGCACACTCGGCCCTTCACGACCAATCGAGTGTCCACCAACGATCGCCAGAGCAGCCCCGACGAATTGCAGCCAGAGCTTGCGAAACGGAAGACGGCCCTGGTGATAGGCCAGACGCTCCATGACGTGAATAATGCCAACCACCTGGTCGTCCTTCGACCAGAGATGGAACACGATGCCAATCAGCAGCCCGGATAGCACAGGGAGCAAAAAGCGCCACAACAGCGACAGATTCTCGAATGCTTCGGGATCCTGACCAGGCAGCATCCCCGCCTGGCTCAACTCGACCAGCCAGCGAAACACCACGATCACCGCGCCAGTCAGCAAACCAACCACCAGCCCCAGCAACGCCGGCTGTAGCTGTGCATCAGCACGCGACAGATGCGTCACAAACTGATCATGGCGCTCTTCGAACCAGCGACGAATCTGTTGTCGGGTGAACATGAGCGGCATTATGCCAGTGCTTGGCCGACAGGGCAGCCCGTTGCTGGACACGCCGGCAAGGTGCATGTCGTCACATTTTTTTTGCCCTTCTCAGAACCATTTTGAACTACCCATCCGGCAGTGGTTCTATAATTGCCATTGAACACTATCCCGTTATTGGGCGGATTCTATGAAACAACTGCATTTTGGCTGCGCCACGCACACCGGGCTCGTCCGGCAACGTAACGAAGACTGCTACGGCATGGATGAGCAGAAACGGCTGTGGCTGGTGGCCGATGGCCTTGGCGGACACGACGCCGGCGATGTCGCCAGCCAGATCGCAGTCGAAAGCATTCTCGACACCGTGCGCCAGGGCGCTGATCTCGAAGCCGCCATGACTTGCGCCCATCAAGCCATTCTGGACGCCGTCGAACATGGGATCGGCCGCCCTGAAATGGGTACCACCGCCGTCGCATTGATCATCAATGATCATGACTATGAGGTCGCCTGGGTTGGCGACAGCCGCGCCTATCTGTGGAGCGATAACAAACTGATGCAGCTGTCACGCGACCATACCGTGGTGCAAGAGCTGGTCGATCAGGGATTTATCCCTCGCGAGCATCTGAAGAACCATCCTTACGGCAACATCCTCAACCGCACACTCGGCGTTACCCAGGATCGGCAACTGAATGTGGAAAAAATCAGCGGTGCGCTGCAGGGCAACGAAATCTTTCTGCTGTGCAGCGACGGACTCACCAATGAACTCGACGACGAGATCATCGAGGAAGTCCTGAATGGCCCGGGAGACGAACAGACCAAGGTCGATCAGCTGGTCGAACTGGCCCTGCA
The DNA here is from genome assembly GCA_964596975.1 of uncultured Thiotrichales bacterium. Lineage (GTDB taxonomy): Bacteria > Pseudomonadota > Gammaproteobacteria > UWMA-0217 > UWMA-0217 > JALSHZ01. Next base: position 3,750 of record CAZQXF010000269.1, read on the forward strand.
CAGCGGTGGCTCCGACAACATCACCGCGATCCTCGTCAACACCACTTCTTTTTTCAATGGCCGGGCGCTGCCAGAACAAAACGACCGGGCTTGAGCCGACGCTTGGGATCCGCGCGCTCACACTGCGCCCGCAGCTGCCGTAGCGCCGCCACATAACGCGGGTTACGCGGATACGTTTTCGTCATCAGACGCCCGAGCGGCACATAGCGACAAGCCTCACCGTCGGCATATTCCACTTCCAGCAACAGCGCATCCGCCGCTTGCGGCGCCGCCACCCTGGCCGCCGCCACACTACGCTCCAGATAGTCGATACCAAGCGCCCGGTC
>CAZQXF010000270.1:0-4063 GCA_964596975.1 uncultured Thiotrichales bacterium
AAGGCCGTGCTGGTGGCCTTGCTGATCCACCTGTTTTTGCTGGCCTTTTTTGTCATCAACCTGGATTGGCACCGCGACACGCCAGCGGCAGCGCAGCCGATCAAGGCGCGCGCGATTATCGACCCGAAAGAGGTCGCTGAGCTGAAGAAGCAGATTCCGGATGCACCGGAGCCGCCGCCGGTGGAAGAAGAAAAACAGCGCGAACAGGAACTGGCCGAGCAGAAGCGTCTCGAAGCAGAGAAAAAGGCCGAGCTGGAGCGCCAGCTGGCAGAGGAAAAACGCCAGGCGGAATTGCAGCGCAAGCGTGAAGAAGAAAAGAAAAAGCAGGCGGAACTCAAACGCAAGCAGGCACAGGAAAAGAAACGCCTGGCCGAGTTGAAGCGTAAGGAAGAAGAGCAACGCAAGAAGGCGGAACAGGAAAAGCGCAAGAAAGAGGCCGAGAAAAAGCGCCTCGCCGAAGAGAAAAAACGCAAAGAGGCTGAACGCCGCAAGAAACTGGAAGCGGAAAAGAAACGTAAGGAAGCCGAACGCCGCAAGAAGCTGGCCGAGGAAAAACGCCGCAAGGAAGAGGAACGGTTGCGAGCTCAGGAAATGGCACTGGAAGAACAGCGCATGAATGCACTGTTTGCCGAGGAGCAGGCCGAGCTGGAGCAGGCGCAGGTGGCGGGGATGCGCAGCCAATACATGGGGGCGATCAAGGCCCGCGTCGAAAGCCGCTGGCTACAGCCGCCCGGTGGGGTGACTGGCAGTTGCGAGGTCAAGGTGAAGCAGGCATCAACCGGCAAGGTGCTCGACGTGCAGGTGCTTTCTTCACCCACTTGCAACAGCATGATGCGCGATTCAGTGGAAAAGGCCGTCTGGCGCGCCGATCCGCTGCCAAAGGCGCCCGATCCGCGTGTGTTCGATCGTGAAATTAAGTTCACTTTCGAGCCGCAGACGTAGCGCTGGCCGCTGGCCCACAGTATGTTGGCCGGTCGGGATTCAATTCAGGCTGGGATGGCGAAGCACGCCCGGCAAGTCGAAATCACAGAAAGCAGGATGAAAGCTATGAGGAGTCTGAAAGCTGTTTTGTTGATGCTGGTGTTTCTGCTGCCGCTGTCTGTGCAGGCAGCGCTGGAGATCCGCATCACCCAGGGCGTCAGCGATGCCATCCCCATCGCCATTGCGCCTTTTGTGGTCGAAGGAGCAGCCGCGGCACCGCAGCGTGTTGGTGACATCGTCATGGCCGATCTCGGTCGTAGTGGCCGTTTCAGCCCGCTGTCGCGCGACAAGTTCGCCCAGCCCGATCCGCGGCCGGAGAATGTCGATCTGTTCGCCTGGCGCAATCATGCGATTGACTATCTTGTTGTCGGCAAACTGATCGACAACGGTGGTGATAGTTTCAATGTGCAGTTCCAGTTGTTCGACACCGGCGCGGGTCGCCAACTGGCAGGCTACAACATCCCCGCCAGCAGTAATGATCTTCGCCGGGCGGCACACCAGGTCAGCGATCTGGTCTATGAAGCGATCATCGGTGAGCGGGGTGCGTTCAATACCCAGGTCGTCTATGTCACCTCGAAGAAAGGCGTGCGTAACGCCTATGCGTTGCAGGTGGCGGACTCCGACGGTTACAACCCGCGCACGATTCTGCGCTCGAAAAGCCCGATCATGTCGCCGGACTGGTCGCCGGATGCGCGCAACATTGCCTATGTTTCGTTCGAGAACAATCGTTCGGCCATCTATGTGCAGGATGTCACCACCGGTCGTCGCCATCGCGTTACCAGCAAGCCCGGCATCAATGGCGCGCCGGACTGGTCGCCCGATGGTACGAAGCTGGCGTTGACGTTGTCGGAAAGCGGCACACCGCAGATCTACGTGCTCAATATCGCGACGCGCAAGCTCACGCGGGTCACCAATGACCGGGCGATCAACACCGAGCCGGTGTGGATGCCGGACGGCGAAACCATCGTCTACACTTCCAACCGCACCGGTAAGCCACAGCTCTACCGCATCCCGGCCAGCGGTGGCAGGCCGCAGCGCCTCACCTTCGAGGGTGAGTACAACTCGGCACCGGCGGTGTCGCCGGATGGCAAGAAGATTGCGATGATCAACGGTGATGGCGGCCGCTTCCGGGTCGCGATTCTGCACCTCGACACGGGCGAGACGCAGATACTGAGCAAGGGGCGTCTGGATGAATCACCCAGCTTTGCGCCTAATGGCAGCATGATCATCTACGCCACCACCGAAGGCGGGCGAGAAGTGCTGGCCGCCGTGAGTGACGATGGCCGTGTGCATCAGACCATCGTGCTGGAAGAAGGGCAGGTCAGGGAGCCGGACTGGTCTCCCTTCCTCAACTGACCCGGCAAGTCCGGGACCGCTGGCGTCTCGCCGGCAAAGGGGCTGCAACAGACTACATCAATCAGGACGGGACGCCGGGCAGGCGTTCCAAAAGCGGAAAAGTTAGCGTCATGGACGCAGGAGTGAAATGAAATGATCTACAGACTACTGGGAATACTGCTGGTCGGCGTCATCGCCGCAGGTTGTGCGGGCAACAAGCCCAAACCCGAGACCACCATCGAGCGCGGCGATACCGGGCCGGATACCAGCGCGGCGTCGAGCGGTACGCAGATTGGCGGCGGTAATGCCACGGCAATGGAGGCTGGCGCCGGTGACGGTATGCTCGACCCGTTCTCCGATCCCGCCAGCCCGCTCAGCAAGAACATCATCTACTTCGACTACAACAGCGCCGATGTCGAAGACATCGACATCGTCAATGCGCACGCCCGCTACATCGCCGAGCATCCATCGGCGCGGGTTCGGCTCGAAGGTCATGCTGATGAGCGTGGCACCCGCGAATACAATGTGGCGTTGTCCGAGCAGCGTGCCTATGCCGTCAAGCAGCTGATGCTGTTTCAGGGCGTGCGTCCCCAGCAGATCAGCATTGTCGCCTACGGTGAAGAACGCCCGGTGGTCTATGGCCACGATGAGGCTTCCTACCGTGAGAACCGCCGGGTAGAGATCGTCTATGAATCGAAGTAAGCATCTTGGCGCTGCCGTCGCCATTGCGGTGGCTGCTGCACTCTTGTCCGCGCCTGCCGGCGCATGGATGAACAAGGAAGAGAAGGCCTGGGTCGAGCAGCTCGAAAGCCGTGTCGTCGATCTTGAGCGCCGCCTGCAGCGCGCCGAACGCCTCATCGAGAGCGGCAACCTGCAAAAGATGTTCATCGAACAGGAGCGGCTGGAAGAGACTACCCGCAGCCTGCAGGGCCAAATCGAGGAGTTGCAGTACAAACTGCAACAGATGGATCGCCATCAGCGCGAGATTTTCCTTGATTACGATCAGCGCTTGCAGCAACTACAATCCGGCGCCTCAGCAGGCTACCAGTCGTCAGGCAGCGGCATGATCAGTGAAAGCGGCGATGGCAGCAGCGACACCGGCGTGGCACCCGAGTTTGATGAGTCGGCGCAGTACAAGGCTGCATTCGACTATCTCAAGTCACGCAACTTCCCAGCGGCTATCGAGGGATTCAAGACCTTTCTGAAGACCTGGCCTTCCAGTGCGCTGGCAGGCAACGCGCAGTACTGGCTCGGTGAAGCGTATTACGGCAATCGAGACTACGACAGTGCGGCGCGCGAGTTTGAAAAAGTGCGTTCGCTCTACCCGGACAGCCGCAAGGTACCGGACGCCAGCCTCAAGCTCGGCTACAGCTACTATGCGCTGAAACAGTGGGGCAAAGCACGCAAGGTGCTGGAAGAGATCCGCCAGCACTATCCGGATACCTCGGTGGCTGGGCTGGCGGCAGAGCGTCTCAAGCGCATGAAACTGGAAGGCCATTAACGTTTTTTAACGGTTTCGGCGGATTCTGGTTGACGGGTAACCGCAGCAGCGTATGATGGGTCACGCTTGAGCTTGGTCGCAAGGCTGGCTCGCAGGAACGCTCCAGTGGGCATCCCGCCCGGTGAGCAATGTTTGAAGTTAAAGAGTAATTAGTAATATGTCAGATGTAATTGAAGGCACCGTTAAGTGGTTTAACGACGAGAAAGGTTTTGGTTTTATCGAGCAGGAAGGTGGCAAGGACGTTTT
>CAZQXF010000271.1:0-4061 GCA_964596975.1 uncultured Thiotrichales bacterium
GCGGCGGCTACATTTTTTGTCGACACCGTTCATCTGCCCTGCCCCCCGATCTGGCAGACACTGCCTCTGCCGGTAGTTCGCCCAAGACGAACGCCGACAGAAAAAATCAGTGCCAGGATCGCGCACCGACCGATAATAACTAGGATCAAGGATGACCAGAAAAAACAACGCCCTCAACGGCACCAGCCAAGCCAGTGACAGAATACTGTCGCAACTGGAGTTTCTGTCGGAATACTTTGGCAAGGCAGTCGAGCCCTCCCAGATCACCTCCAACGTACCACTGCCCGACGGTCGCATCACCGAGCGCGAGCTGGAGGAGTGCGCCACCCGTGCCGGCCTTGAAGTCGCGGAGTGCGACCGCCCCATCCGCGCGCTGAAACGCACCATGCTGCCAGTGCTGGGGGTTTCCGAGGATGGTCATGCCGTGACCCTGGTCGACTATAACGACGGCCATTTCGAATGCTGCTACCCCGGCATCCCGGGCACCTCCTGGGTATCACCTGACGAATTGAAACTGGAACAGCTGGAGCGGTGGTATTTCATTCGCCCGATCGTCTATTTCGACAAACGCAGCCTGCTCTACCATCTGCCCGACCCGAAACGCTGGTTTTGGGACACGTTGAAATCCAACCGCGGCATCTACGCCTGGGCGCTGCTCGGCACCATTGTCATCAACCTGTTCGGTGCAGTGATTCCCTTTTTCACCATGGCAGTCTATGACCGCGTGGTACCGAACAACGCCTTGTCGAGCCTGTGGGTGCTGGCCAGCGCAGCCGTCATCGTGGTGCTATTCGACTTCGCCATCAAGGTGACGCGCAGCCACCTGGTGGATGCGGCTTCACGCCGGGTCGATATTGCCCTGTCATCGCGCATCTTTTCCCAGGCGCTGCGGCTGCGCGCATCTAACCGCCCCGCATCCGGCGGCGTACTGGCCAATATCGTGCGTGACTTCGATTCAGTGCGTGATTTCTTCACCTCGACAACATTGACGGTGCTGGGCGACATGCCCTTTGTACTGTTCTTCATCGCCATTATCGCGCTGGTGGCCGGACCGCTGGCGCTGGTGCCCATTGCCCTGATTCCGCTGGCACTCGGCTCTGCCCTGCTACTGCGCAAACCGATGAACCGGATTCTGGAAAACAACGCCCAGGCCGGCTCACAGCGTACCGCACACCTGTTCGAGGTCATGAATGGACTCGACACGGTCAAATGCGTCGGTGCCGAATCCTGGGCGCGGCGCAAATGGGAAATGTTGACGGTGACGCTCTCCGGTGACTCCGTGCGTCTGCGCGGCCTTGCCGCACTGGGCAACTACATTTCCAGCTCCCTGACCTCGCTCACCACGGTGCTGATGGTGACCTTTGGCGCACTGCTGATCGCAGCCAACGAACTGACCCTCGGCCAGCTGATCGCGGCATCCATGCTGTCATCACGCGCGGTAGCCCCCATCTCACAGCTGGCCGGCATCATTGTGCGCTGGCAGCAGACAAAGATCGCACTGGAAGCATTGAATCAGGTGATGGAAGCGCCCACCGATGACGAGGAAGGCAAGCTGCATTTGCCGGCCATTCGGGGCCAGGTCGAGCTCCGCGACGTCAGCTTCGGTTACCCAGGCAGCACGCCATTGCTCAATGGCATGAATCTGCGCATCAACCCCGGCGAAAAGCTGGCCTTCATCGGTCGTATCGGTTCCGGCAAGAGCACCGTATTGAAGCTGCTGCTCAATCTCTACCAGCCGGAAAAAGGCACGGTGATGGTCGATAACATCCCGGTCTCACACGTCGACCCGCACAACTTGCGGCGGCAGATCGGTTATGTACCGCAGGACGTGGTGCTGTTTCATGGCGACATTCGCGAAAACATTCTGATGGGCGCCACCGACATCAGTGACGCCGATCTGCTTGAAGCCATCCACATCGCCTGTCTGGAACCGACACTGGCACAACTGCCCGACGGCCTGAATACCCAGGTCGGCGAGCGCGGCGAGCGCCTATCCGGCGGTCAGCGCCAGGCCATCGGCATTGCCAGGGCACTGGTGCGCAAACCCAAACTGCTGCTGATGGACGAACCCAGCAGCATGATCGACCCCGGTACCGAAAACCAGCTGATCCAGAATCTGCGCACCTATCTGAACGAGACGACGCTGATTCTCGTCACCCACCGCATGGCGATGCTGCCCATGGTCGACCGTCTGGTGGTCTTCGATCAGGGGCGCATTACCGCTGACGGCCCACGCGATCTGGTACTCGAAAGACTCGCCGCGGCGCAGAGCGGACGGCAACAAGCTGCACAGCCGAAAGCGTCGGTGCCGCAGCAATCCACAGCAACGGCTGCCGTGGTCGAACAACCACAGACGCGCAAAAACGACGCCGCGGCTACCGAGCAAAACGACCGCGCCGCCGCAGACAAGGAGAAGGCCGAGCGCGAAAAACGCGCCAAGCTGCTTGCCGCCGTGGCACGCAAGGATCGCCTGATCCGGCAACGCATCAAAGCAGCGAAAAAACAGAAGCAACAACGCCCCCAGGGTCGGGAAAAGCGTCTCGCTCTGGCCAAACGCAAAATTGAAAAGATGAAAAAAGCACGTCAGGCCGCTTCGACGACGACCCACACGATCGACCAGCAGGGGGCTCTCGGCGCATGAGCAACAGAACCACATCCCTGAGCAGCCATGCCGACCTGAACCATGGCCCGCGAAAGTCTGCGCTCATCCTGACCGCACTGATCTTCACGTTTCTGATCATTATCACTGCCTGGATGAACCTGGCCGCCCTCGATATTTCGGTCAGGGCAAGCGGCTCAGTCATCCCATCGAGCCGAATCCAGCAGGTACAAAGCCTGGAAGGCGGCATCATTCGTGAACTGCTGGTGCAGGAAGGCCAGCGAGTCACCGCCGGGCAGCTACTGGCGAAGCTCGATACCGTCGACTACGACGCCCAACTGCGCGAACAGTTGCAAAACTACTGGGGCATGCTCGCCACGCTGACCCGGCTGGATGCAGAAATGCAGGGGCGTGAGCCGGTTTTTCCAGCCGATATCAGCGCCCAGGCACCCGAACTGGTCGTGCGCGAGCAGGCACTGTGGGCATCGCGGCAAACCGCGCGTCAGGCCCGCATCGCCACGACCGAAGATGTGATCGAACAGCGCGAAAAACAGTTGGCGGAAGCACGCTCACAGCTAGCCTCACTGCTGAATCGCAAGCAAATCACGCTGGCCCAGCTGGAAATCGAAACCAGCCTGTATCAACAGGAGGCGGGGTCGCGCGCGGAATATCTCAATGCCCAGGCCGAGGACACCCGCATGAAAGGTGAAATCGAGACCATGCGCCTCACCATCGCCCGTCTCGAAGCTGCCGTCGCAGAAGCGCATGCCAGCAAGCGTCAGGTCGCCGCCGAGTTTCTCGCCGAGGTGGGACAACAATATTCCGAGCTGAAAACCAAGGTCGAGGCATTGAAGGAAACCCTGCCCAGCAGCAAGGACAGGCTACTGCGCCGCAACCTGCATGCGCCGCGTGACGGCATCGTCAATCGTCTGCTCGTCACCACCATCGGCGGCGTCGTCAAGCCGGGCGAAAGCATCATGGAAATCGTTCCGGTCAGCGGCAACCTGCTGATCAGCACCCGAGTGAAACCCTCAGACATCGGCTTTATCAAGCCTGGGCAACAAGCAAAAATCCGGGTTTCGGCCTACGACTCCTCCGTCTTCGGTGCCATCGACGGTGAAGTGATCCGTGTCGGTGCCGACACGATTTTCGATGAGCGCAAACAGCCCTACTTCGAAGTTCAGCTGAAAGCCGACAAGAACTATCTGGAAAATGGCGACCAGCAACTGCCAATCACCCCCGGCATGGCCGTCGATGTCAGTATCAAGACCGGCAAGCGTACCGTGATGGAATATCTGCTGAAGCCAATCGTCAAGAACTTCCAGACGGCGTTGCAGGAGCGCTAGGCAGCTGTCGCGGTTGCGGCGAGCAAGTTACCCTCTCAGGTTTCGGCGTTCGGGGCGCTCACTTCTGCCCTAGAGCTCAGGTAGGTTGGGGAAAGGAACGATAGTGACGTGCCCAA
>CAZQXF010000272.1:0-3977 GCA_964596975.1 uncultured Thiotrichales bacterium
GCTCGGCCGTGGCAAGGTCGTCCTTTTCCACCGCCAGCCGAGCCATGGTCAGTTCAGCCGCAGCCGCATAAGGCGTGGCCGCATAGTCATCGACGAGCTGCCCCTGCAATGCCTGAGCGCGTTTCGCATCGCTGGCCGCCACCGCCTGCTCCAACTGCGAATAGAGGCCGGATGCCGTCTTGCCGCGATTTTCCTTGTAGTCTTTCCAGCCATTCCAGCCAAACAGGATCGCCAGCCCCAGGACAACACCACCGATCAGGTAGCGGCCGTTTTCCGCCCACCATTTTTTCAGTGCTTCTACCTGTTGTTCATCGGTTACATATTCAGTCATCGGTCGTTTCTCCGCTTATGCCAAAGTGGCAGACAGCTTTTCAATTACAGTTTCGTAGGGAACGGTTTCCTGCTGCGCCGTGCGGTCACGCAGCGGTTTGACCGTGATCGTGCCGGCGGCCAGCTCATCGTCAGCAATGATCAGCGCCACCTCGGCGCCGCTCTTGTCGGCGCGCTTGATCTGCGCCTTGAAGCTGCCGCCGCCAATATTGACCTGGAGTTTTAGCTGCGGCAGATCGCTGCGCAGCCGTTCTGCCAGCGCGAATCCGCGCCGCTGTGCTGCGTCGCCCGCCAGCACCAGATAGGCATCGGGGCGGTAGCTGGCGTCAGCACCACCCTGCACGCGCACCAGCTCCAGCAGCCGTTCGACCCCCATCGCAAATCCGGCGGCGGGGGTCGGCTTGCCACCGAGCTGCGGCACCAGGCCATCGTAACGCCCTCCGGCACAGACCGTGCCTTGCGCGCCGAGTGCGGTCGTCGTCCACTCGAAAACCGTGTGCGAGTAGTAGTCCAGCCCGCGCACCAGGCGGTTGTTCAACTGATAGGCAATCCCGACATCGTCGAGCAAAGCACACAGCGTCGCGAAATGTGCTTTCGAGGCGTCATCCAGATGGTCATGCAGCGACGGCGCGTTGTCATTGAGAGCCTGCACCTGGGGATTCTTGCTATCGAGAATGCGCAGTGGATTGGTTTCGAGTCGGCGCCGACTGTCGTCGTCGAGCTGATCGAGATGGGCACGGTAGAAGTCGACCAATACTTCACGATACGCCTTGCGGCTTTCCGGCGTACCCAGGGTGTTCAGCTCGAGTGTGACATCCGCAATGCCCAGCACATCCCACAGGCGCTTGGTCATCGCGATCAACTCGGCCTCGATCTCGGGGCCGGCATAGCCGAAGGTTTCAACGCCGATCTGCTGGAACTGGCGATAGCGCCCCTTCTGCGGACGCTCATGGCGAAACATCGGCCCCTGGTACCACAGTCGCTGCTGCTGATTGTGGAACAGGCCATGCTGAATGCCGGCGCGCACACAGCTGGCGGTGCCTTCGGGCCGCAGGCTGAGGCTGTCACCGTTGCGATCCTCGAAGGTATACATCTCCTTTTCGACGATATCGGTCACCTCACCGATCGAGCGCTTGAACAGTTCGGTCTTTTCCACGATCGGCATGCGAATCTCACGATAGCCGTAACGCTCCAGCACATCGCGCGCATGGCGCTCAAGCCAATGCCATTGGCCGCTCTCGTCGGGCAGGATGTCGTGCATCCCGCGGATCGATTGAATCTGTTGAGCCATCAGTTTTCCGTTTTTTGCAGGACAACGAAACGTGCTGTCTTGTTGGGGCGGACAAAGCCACTCAAGTCAACAGCCTTGCCGGCCGCCTGCAACGTCACCGCAGGGGCATTGCCGAGAAAGACCTGAAACGGTGCCTTGCCGATCAACGTCTTATTCGCGCCCTTGAGATAGAGGCCACGCAGCAGACGCTGGCCGTTCGCATCTTTGATATCGACCCAGGAATCATCGTTCAGGGTGATCACGACTTTGTCGTTGCCCTCGGGCGCACGAATCAGGTCTGGATTGTCATCATCTGGTTTAACCCGGCTGGGCGCTGCCTGACTTCCCCCGGCTTTGTCTTCTTGCTGCGTTGGCTCGGGCTGATCGTCATCGGCTTGCGCGGACTTTTCCGGCGTCGGTTCTTTCTGTGTATCGGCGTCGTCGGCCGCCGCGGGATCGGCACCAGCATCATCTTCGCCTGTTCCTTGGCCAGTTGCAGCTGTCTCAGCTTTGTCGTCCTGGTCGTTTGCGATCAGCGGCGCTGCCTGCGCTTGTTGTTCCGGCGTCGGCAGCAACTCGGGAACCGGTGCCAATGCCTCAGCCGGCTGATCCGCTAGCGTCGGCTCCTTGTCCAGGTAACCACTGCCGAGAAACCAGATGACAAACAGCGCAACAATGGTCGCAGCCACCGCAGCCGTGCCGAGCAGCAACGGCAGCCGTGATGTCTGCGTCTCTTCTTCCAGCGGCTGGTTGGCGTGCCACTCTTCGGTCGGGGGTGCGCTGCGCAAATAGGCTTTCAGCAGTGGCTCGGCATCGGTTTCCAGCGCACGTGCATAGGCGCGGATATACCCACGAGCGAAGGACTGACTGGGAAGTCGATCGAAAGCTTCATCTTCCAGCGCCTGCAAATGCGCGACGTTGATGTGCAGCTCCGCTGCTACATCGGAGAGCTGGCGCCCGGCCTGCTCACGCAAGCTGCGAAAGAGGTGGCCAAAATTCTGGTTAGTGTCATCCATGTGTTCAATACAGCGACGAAGCTTCCTCCGATGCCGGGAATCTGGTTTTCAGCGCTTTTTCGCAGCGGTCGGCCTCGCTATAGTTATTCATTGCCCGTTCGGTGACGACACAAAGCCACAGCACTTTCGGCTGCGGCCCCTTCATCACCGCACTCAGACGTTCCCGATAAGCCCGTGACGAAAGGTAGCGTTTTTGCCGATAGGTGAGCAACGCCATTTGGTACAACGCCGCCGCATGACGGGGGTTTCTGTCCAGCGCCTTTCTGAAATAAGTTTCCGCCTTGACTTCATCGCCCGCTTCCAGCAGGCACAATCCGGCATTGGTCAATGCGTACTCGGGGGTGAGATACAGCGTGTTTGCAGCAGCCTTGTCGAAGTGTTCAATCGCTTCTTCGACACGCCCGCGCTTGCAAAGAAACGTGCCAAAGTGGTTATGCGCCTCGGCTGAATCAGGACCATATTTGACCGCTTTATGATAGAAGGATTCGGCCTTTTGCATGTCGCCGAGCTTTTCATAGAGCAATGCGTTGGCCCAATTGACCGCCGCTGAATGCGGTCGTGCCTGCAATGCACGATCGAGCTTGACGCGGGCCAGATCGGGTCTGTCTTGCTGCAAATACTCCAGACCCAGGCGGGTGTTGAGTTCGGCGACACGCGCCTTGTCCACCTTCGGCTTGCCCGGTCCGACACAGGCTCCGAGCAGCAATACGGCCATGACAATCCCTGCCAACGCTGATCCGCCGCGTACCGTCATGATGCTTTCTCGATACGCGCGAAGTGGATCTCGCGCCGACTCCGGTCATTCACCTTGCCGGCAAGCTGGCCGCAGGCAGCATCGATATCAGCTCCGCGGGTCTTGCGGGTAATGGTATTGATCCCCTTGTGATAGAGAATATCGCGAAAACGGTCGATCGCCTGCCGTGACGAGCGCCGATAGCGTGTCTCCGGGAAGGGGTTGAACGGAATCAGGTTAACCTTGGATGGCACCCCGCGCAGCAACCGAGCCAACTGATGCGCATGCTGCGGCGAATCGTTCACGCCGTCGAGCATGACGTACTCGATGGTGATACGATCCCGTTGCGCCTTGCTGTCGAGAAAGCGCTGGCAGGCCGCCAGCAGTTCAGCTATCGGGTATTTTCGGTTCAGCGGCACCAACTGATCACGCAAATCATCATTAGGTGCGTGCAGGGACACCGCCAGCGCCACATCGACTTCGCTACTGAGCCTGTCCAGCGCCGGAACGACACCGGAGGTACTCAGTGTCACCCGCCGCTTGCTCAAACCGTAAGCATTGTCATCGAGCATGATCTTCAATGCCGACACCACGTTATCGTAGTTCAGCAGCGGTTCGCCCATACCAA
>CAZQXF010000273.1:0-3976 GCA_964596975.1 uncultured Thiotrichales bacterium
CCGAGATCAATCCTTTGGCCTGTCTGCGGTTTTTCCAGTACATTACGCTGCATTTACAGTTACTTGATAGGAACCATGATCAGGATCAAAACCACCGTATTGAGCAACAGGATTGATTACTGGTTTCAGAAGGCGCGCGATACATTGCTGTCTGCCACGGGTTGTTTGCAGACCATGGAGCCTAAGGGCGTCAAGCCGTTAGATGGCTTTGTCGGGGGAGATTGGGCGTGAGTAGTTACCTCACCGGCATGTTCAGCGTCAGCCTGGACGAAGCAGCTGCCTTGGTTCCATAACCCCGCAAGTTGTCCGCTGACTGCACGGACTTGCGTCGCCTGATAGCAGTGCTATCGTTTTCCAAAGGCAAGCAAATGAACGAGGTGAGGCATCATGACCAACCTGCTGGTGCGCGATATCGACGAAGCTATCGTCAGCGCGTTGAAAATCCGCGCAAGTCAGCATGGTATCAGCGCGGAAGCAGAACATCGGTATATTCTGGAACAGGCGTTGTTATGCCCGAGGAAAAAGTCTTTTGTCGAAGTCCTGGATGATATTCCCCGGGTGGGCAAGAATGAAGATTTTGCGCGGGCGCAGCGAGACAGCCCACGGGATGTAGTCGACTAGTGTATCTGCTGGATACCAATATCATCAGCGAACTGCGTAAGAAGCAGCGGGAAAACGCGCTGAACAGGTTGATTGTCGCTACTGCGCTTATCTATGGTGCGACCCTGGTGCCCCGCATTCTGAGGATTTCGCCCACACTGGGGGGGGCTCGCTCCTTTTGGCAGTGACGATAAGTAAATTTCGGGTGAAATGGCGGTCATTGGGCAGTCAGACGCATAGTGGATCGACTTCACCCATCCTCGGAACATTCGACTGATAGCGTATAGTACGCAACGCATTCCTGCGACTCTCATTTAACAAGACCCTGTACGCGTGAAACACCATGGCTGAACTCGGAAAATACAATACGCTCACTGTCGTCAAGCAGGTTGATTTTGGCCTTTACCTCGATGGGGGTGAGCTGGGTGAGGTGTTGCTGCCCAAACGTTACGTTCCGGGTGATGTGCAGGTGGGCGACGAGATTGAGGTGTTTCTCTATCTCGATTCGGAAGATCGCCCGATAGCTACGACTGAACAGCCATTGGCGATGGTTGGGGAAGCACAGTTGCTGAAGGTGGTTGCGGTCAATCGTGCCGGGGCTTTTCTTGACTGGGGTTTGCCGAAGGATTTGCTGGTGCCTTACGCCGAGCAGGCGGAACCGATGGAGGAGGGCAAGTCCTACGTGGTTTACCTGTACCTCGATCATGTCAAAAACCGGATCACCGCCAGTTCCCGTTTGCATCGCCATCTTGGTGAAACCTCGGCGTGGCTGAAAGCGGGACAGAAGGTGGCGTTGCTGATCGCGTCAAAAACCGAGCTGGGCTACAAGGCGGTGGTCGATGGGCATTGCATTGGTCTGCTGTTTCATGGCGAGGTTTTTCGTCCGTTGCAGCCTGGTGATCGGGTCACAGGATACGTCAAGGCGATCCGTCCGGACGGCAAGATCGATCTGACCTTGCAGCCATTGCAGCAGGCGCCGCAACAGGCGCGTGATGTGCTGAGCCAGCGTATTCTCGATGACCTGAAACAGAACAATGGCGTCTCGACGTTGACGGATAAAAGCCCGCCTGAGGAGATCTACGCAAAATTCCATGTCAGCAAGGGAAACTACAAGAAGGCGTTGGGTGGCCTGTACAAGAAGCGGCTGATTTCGATCGAGCGCGACCGGATTACGCTGAACAAGGGGGCTGGGTGAATGCAGATCCAGTGGTACCCGGGCCATATGCACAAGGCGGCGAAAGAGGTGCGCAAGCGGCTGCCGTCGATTGATCTGATCATCGAGGTACTGGATGCGCGAATCCCGTTCAGCAGCGAAAACCCGATGATTCATGAACTGCGCCAGGACAAGCCCTGCATCAAGGTATTGAGCAAAAGTGATCTTGCCGATGCCGATATGACCGCCACATGGCAAGCGTATATGGAGCAGGAACGTGGTGTTAAGACGCTGGCGATCACCACGCAGGCACCCGACAAAATGCGTCAGCTCACTGCGCTATGCGCTAAAATGGTGCCGCGGCAGCAGAGCAACCCGAAACCCGTGAACGCGCTGATCATGGGGATTCCCAACGTCGGCAAGTCGACCCTGATCAATACCCTGGCCGGCCGTAGCGTGGCGAAAACCGGCAATGAACCGGCGGTGACGAAATCGCAGCAACGGATCGAGCTTGCCGATGGTATCGTGTTGTTCGATACGCCTGGCATGCTCTGGCCCAACGTTGAAAATCGCAATAGTGGCTATCGCCTGGCCGTCACTGGCGCCATCAAGGACACGGCGATGGAATATGAAGACGTTGCCTGGTTTGCCGCTGAGTATTTGCTCCAGGCTTATCCCCAACGGCTGCAATCGCGCTATGAACTGGATGCGCTGCCGGATTCGGAAAATGAATTGCTCGATGCGATTGGCCGCAAGCGCGGCTGTCTGATGGGTGGTGGCCATGTCGATTTCGATAAGGCCGCGCGCTTGTTGCTGATGGATCTTCGGGGCGGCAAGCTCGGGTCGCTCACCCTCGAAACGCCTGAGATGATGGAGCAGGAAATCAAGGCGCTGTTACGTCTTCGCGAAGAAAAGAAAGTATTGCGCGAAGCGAAAAAGGCGGCAAGAAAGAAAAAAGCAAAGAGGCGTTGAGGCCCTGCGATGACAGATCAAAAGAAAAAAATGGATGAGCAAATCCCTGGCTGGACTGATCTCGGGTTGGAAAAACAGCTGCTCGATGCCATCGAGACAATGGGGCTGGAACATCCGCTGCCGGTGCAGCTGGAAACCATTCCGGCAATTCTGAAAGGAGGTGACTGGCAGATCACCGCCCACACAGGCAGTGGCAAGACACTGGCCTATCTGTTACCGGCTATTCACCGGCTGCTGACCAACGACGCGCCAGAAAACCCCTATCGCCAGCCGCGCCCGCGATTGCTGATGTTGTCACCCACACGTGAACTGGCAAGTCAGATTCATGATGTCTGCCGGAGCCTGATTCGCAATACTGGTTTGCACCCTTGTCTGGTCACCGGTGGCGAAGACTTCGGTCAGCAAAAGCGTCAGCTCAAGCGTAATCCCCAGATCGTCGTCGCGACACCGGGCAGGCTACGCGAGCATTTGCAGAAGGACAGCGTTGATCTTGGCTGGCTGGAGATACTGGTACTCGACGAGGCTGACCGCATGCTCGACATGGGTTTCCGCGACGATGTGCAGGCCATTGCTGACGAATGCAGCGCACAGCGACAGAGCATTCTGCTGTCGGCGACGCTGTATCACAAGGGGCTTGGCGGCATGCGCGGTGCGGTGTTGCGCGATCCTGGCAATATCGTCATCAATACCGTGCGCGAAAAACATGAGAGCATCGAGCATCGCATCATTCTGGCCGATGACCCGGTGCACAAAACAAACTTGCTGCAACGACTGCTCGACCAACGCGAATACACCAAGGCGCTGGTATTCACCAATACGCGGCGCCATGCAGAAGCGCTCGCAGCTGAATTGCAGGGTAGTGGTATACGCAACGCCTTGCTGCACGGAGAAATCCCGCACGATGAGCGTAAGCGGGTACTGTCACTGTTCAAGGATGGGACGGTGCAGGTGCTGGTCGCCACCGACGTAGCCGCGCGTGGCTTGGATATTGCAAAGATCGACCTCGTCATCAACTACGACTTGCCACACAGCGGTGATGACTATGCGCATCGATCCGGGCGTACCGGCCGGGCGGGAGAAGCCGGGCTGACCATCTCGCTGGTTGGGCCGAGAGAATGGAATCTGATGCTGAGCATCCAGCGCTATCTCAAACTCACTTTCGGAAGAGACGTGATCGAAGGGCTCGAAGCACAATTCTCAGGCCCGAAAAAACAGAAAAAATCAGGCAAGGCCGAAGGCGGTAAGAAGAAA
>CAZQXF010000274.1:0-3971 GCA_964596975.1 uncultured Thiotrichales bacterium
TGATCGCCACCACGTTGCTGTCGCTGGGTGCATCGTGAGGAGTGTAGGGTTCGATCAGCCGATAGGCGTTGGCGGTGGCAAAGGATTCGACATCCACGACAATCGGCTGCAAACCGGCGGCTTCGGCGATGGCCGCTCTGGATTCGACGATCTCGGTACGCGCCACCACCAGCAGTACGTCGATTTTGTCCGGGTTTTGCTCGTTGGTGCCGAGTACCTCGAAGTCGAGGTTCACTTCATCCAAAGGCGAAGGAATATACTGATCTGCTTCGAGATGAATCTGTGCTTCCAGCTCCTCGTCGTTGAGATCGCTGGGCATATGGATGATTTTGGTGACGGCGGCTGAGGTGGGTACTGCCAGCGCACACTTCTTGGCCTTGGTGCCGGCGCGGCTGAGGGCTTTGTTCAGCGAACTGGTAACCGCGCTGGTGTCAGAGATGTTCTTTTCGACGACGGCATTGGCCGGCAGCGGCTCAACACCATAACTTTCCACCCTGATGTTGTTGCCAGATCTGCTCAACTCGATTAGCTTTACCGATGTTGAGCTGATATCTATTCCGACGAACGGTTGACTTTTCCTTCCGAGTGAAAACACAAAAAATCCTCAATCCCTAGATGCTTAGCATGCAAACATGCTTCTCCATCTCAAATGTTAGTTGCAACCTGATAGAATTGCTACAAGTTTTCAGGTTGTCAATTGCAAGAGAGTGGGTGATATCGGTACAAGACAACGTACCGAAGCAAGTGCACACTAATCCCTGTGTCCATGACAGTTTCGCTAGTAAACGGACTTTAGGACATTAAATCATTGAACCAATTCAGGTTATGACAGTAATCAAATTTATTTCGCGCTGGATGTTGACGGCGTTCGCAGGGATGGCGCTGTTACTGGTGCTGATTGCGTTGGGTGTTGTGCTTTACGTCTCGCCGGGCCTGCCTTCGATTGATGAACTCAAGGTCGTGCAATATAAGGTGCCGCTGCGGGTGTTCTCCAGCGAGGGGTCGTTGCTGGCCGAGTTTGGCGAGAAGCGCCGTGACCCGTTGCCGCTGGATCAGATTCCCGAGGCGCTGAAGGCAGCGGTCGTCGCAGCGGAGGACGATCGTTTCTACGAGCATCCCGGTGTTGACTACCAAGGCATTCTGCGGGCTGCGCTGAAGTTGGCGCAAACCGGCGAGGCCATGCAGGGCGGCAGCACCATCACCATGCAGGTGGCGCGTAACTTCTTCCTCAACCGAGAGCGCACCTTTTCGCGCAAGCTGCGCGAGGTGTTGCTGGCGTTCAAGATCGAAAAGAACCTCAGCAAGGATCAGATTCTCGCGCTCTACCTGAACCAGAACTATATGGGCAACCGGGCTTATGGTGTTAGCGCTGCCGCCCAGACTTACTACGGCAAGCCCCTGACCGAGCTGGAGCTGCCGCAGCTGGCCATGCTGGCGGGCTTGTACAAGGCGCCGTCCAAGTACAACCCCGTTGCCAATCCCCAGCGGGCTCGCGAGCGGCGCAACTATGTGTTGCGCCGGATGGTTGATATCGGCTATCTCGACCCCGCTGATGCCGCGGCAGCGCAGCAGGCGGTGCTGACCGCATCGGTGCACTCACGCCGGCCTCAGGTCGAGGCGAATTATGTCGCCGAAATGGTGCGGGCCAAGCTCTACGAGCAATATGGCGAAGAGATCTATTCTTCTGGCTTTCGCGTCTATACGACGGTCAAGGATGCGCTGCAAAAGGCAGCGGTCACGTCGCTGCGCAAGCATCTGATCGACTACGACATGCGCCATGGCTATCGTGGCCCCGAAAAGCACTACAAGATCGGCGATGCGTCGCACGACAAGCTCGATGAGCTGCTCGACAATCATCCCGTCTATGGCGGTTTGAAGCCGGCCATCGTGCTGTCGGTGGACAAGCGCGTAGCGTCGATCTACCTGGGGCGGGGTGAAAGCGCCGTGTTGACGTTGGATGCGGTGCGCTGGGCGCGTCGATATATCAGTGAAGACAAGCTGGGTGATCCGGTCAAGCGAATGGATCAGGTGCTCGCTGCGGGTGATCTGATTCGTGTCGTCGAAGGCGACGAGGGTTATGCACTGCGACAGTTGCCGAAGGTGGAGGGTGCCATCGTCTCGATATCACCGAAGGATGGCGCCATCCTCGCGTTGAGCGGGGGCTTCGACTATTTCCGCAGTCGCTTCAACCGCGCCGTCCAGGCCGTGCGCCAGCCCGGTTCCAACTTCAAGCCCTTTGTCTACTCCGCAGCATTGGCCAAGGGGCTGACGCCGGCGACGATATTCAACGATGCGCCAATCGTGCATGAGACCGAAATTGCAGGCGAATCCGCGCTGTGGCGTCCTGAGAATTACTCCGGCCGGTTTTACGGGCCGACGCGGATGCGCGTGGCGCTGGCCAAATCACGCAATCTGGTGTCGATCCGCCTGCTGCGCAAGATCGGGGTGAGACATGCACTGCGCCATATCCGCAAATTTGAAATGACGCAGCGGCCACTGCCAGCTGATCTGTCGTTGGCACTGGGTACTGGCGCATTGACGCCACTGGAGCTGGTCAGTGGTTATGCTGTGTTCGCCAACCAGGGCTATCGTATCGAACCCTATATTATTGATCGCATCGAGGATCGGGACGGCGGGCTGGTCTTCCAGCATATTCCCAAGGTCGTCTGTGAAAAGAGCGATTGCGACAAGCTGGTCGCCTCCGCCGCCGAAGCTGGCAATGACGAAGGCAAGCGACCGGGCGAACCGGCGAAGCGTGTGCTCGATCGTGAGAACGCCTTTCAGATGGTCAACATGATGCGTGATGTCATGACCATTGGCACCGCGCATCAGGCGCGCAAGCTCAAGCGCAAGGATCTGGCAGGCAAGACTGGCACCACCAACGATCAGAAAGATGCCTGGTTCACCGGCTTCACCCATGATTTGGTCACGACGGTATGGATCGGTTTCGACCAGCTCAAGCCACTGGGACGCAAGGAAACCGGCGGACACCTGGCGTTGCCGGTATGGATGGATTACATGAAGGTGGCGCTGGCGTATTCGCCCTATCGCCGCTGGCTCAAGCCGCCGGGCATGGTCACGGTGAAGATCGATGCCGAAACCGGCAAGAAAGCCGGGCCAGCCACCCGCAAATTTGCCTTTGAAACCTTCCGCGCCGGCAATGTGCCGGAAGAGGACACCACCAGCTTCGCGGCACCGGGTGGCATGGACATCCCTGAACAGATCTTCTGACAATGGACAGGCTGCGTCGACAGATCGCTGAAGAGGCGGCGATGATCGTCTGGGACGAAGGCGTTGCCGACTACAGCCGTGCGCGGCTGCGGGCTTGCGAGCGGCTGGGGGTCAGCGGTAGTCGCGACATGCCACGCAATAGCGAAGTCGAAGCCGCATTACTGGCCTGGCTTGACCTGTTTGCCACGGATGAGGATCGTGAGCGGCTGGCCTTTCTGCGTCAGACTGCGCTCGATATCATGCGGTTCTGCGCCGATTTCGAACCGAGGCTGGTTGGCAGCGTGCTGAAAGGCACCGCCGGCCCCTATGCCAGTATCCAGCTTCACCTGTTCAGTGATGATGTCGAAGCTGTGGCGATTTTTCTGCTGAATCATCGCATCCGCTATCAGGCGATTACACGGCGTCAGTCCGGCGGGCGCAGGGAAGGTATCCCCGGTTTTGCCTTCGACTGGGAAGATGTGCCGGTGGAGGTGCTGGTGTTTCCCGAAGACGGCCTGCGCTCGGCACCACCCAGTCCGATCGATGGCAAGCCCGTCAAGCGGGCGACGATATCCAGAGTCGAACAATTGCTTTCCCAGACCTGATCGCCTGGCATTACCTCAGCGCCTACCGGTGCGCACCGGTAGGCGCACACCCTGCGGGTCAGACATCATCGTAGGGTGGCGCGCGCGATAAGCGTGCCCACCATTGCTGCCTCTCGGTGCGCACCTCATCGGCGCATACCCTGCGGGTCAATCGTC
>CAZQXF010000275.1:0-3945 GCA_964596975.1 uncultured Thiotrichales bacterium
GTTGTCGTCGCCGGGAATGGCCAGCTTTATTGGGGAGGAGGCACTCGGAAAGCATTCAGAGAAGCCGCAAAACACTCTCCCGATTTCTACCTGATGTTGAATGACGATACACATCTGTCACTTGACGCCATCTCACGAGCACTTGATGTCTATGCTCATAAATCAGAGGCGTCTGACATGAAGCTCATTGTTGTAGGTGCGACAAGAGAACCAGGGGCCAACGAGATCAGTTACGGTGGGTTAGAACGATGCTCGACGATACACCCATTCCGTTACAGGAAAGTTAAACTCCAGGCAGATCCACAGCCCTGTGATACATTCAATGGAAATTTTGTACTGATACACCAATCCGTCGTGGACGCCATCGGTTTCCTCGACGAAAGATTTACCCACAGATTTGGGGACATCGACTATGGACTGGTCGCAGCTAAAGCTGGAATCAAAATTTATGTACTACCGGAAACGGTCGGAGAATGCCTGAAAAACGATGGCCGACAGGACTGGGACAGCGCCGATTTGTCATTTTTTTCGCGACTGAAGAAATTCTTTGATGTAAAAGGCCTACCCATCAACGAGAGCTATTATTTTTGCAGGAAGCACGGCGGAAAATTGTGGCTCGTCTGGTGGATCATGCCAATTGTTCGAGGCTTGTTCTTCCCAACTCGGCCAGCACAGAAGCGCAAGAAAAACACGCCTGCGTAACTTCAAACTCAAGTTTCGGAGTTCAGATAAACAGGCTGGGCTCCCCTTTCCTTGTATCGCAAAGGGATGACAAATTTCGCCCGTCATTCCTGCCGGGATGCAGGAATCCAGTGCCAGAGAGGGCTTCTAGTAGGGGTGGCATACGTCCCTATAACTGGGGCCCCGTAAAGGGAGAAGCTAGCAGACCCGTTCGTAGTGTTGCCATGGATAGCGTCAGCTTCAGCAGTGATGAGCACTGGCACTCTAATTTTGATGTTGTGATCCAGGACTCAACATCTTGCCCGATGCGAGGCATCTTTTTGTCGTTGCATCAATGGGTTATTGACGGGGTTATGCGCGGCGTGAACTCCGAAACTTGAGTTCAAACAATCGGAACTCACTTACTGTCTATCGCCGCTTCGAGCCTGATTCCCGCGAGGTTCGGTTCCAGTCGGCACCCTTGCCAGCGGTTTTGACGATGCCAACGATATTGGCGACTTTCCAGAGTATATAAAACGGTGCAGACAGCAGCGCTTTCCAGTCTTCCGCTGATGCCTTGCCGACGATCATTGCGACGATGACATGCAGCACGACCATCGCGAGCCCGGCCAGTGCGTACCAGGTAAAGAAACCGCCACCGCCGATAATAACAAGCATCAGAAGCAGCAGGAGATGATAGGACAGCGGTAGCAGCAGTAGCTCCAGCAACGGCTCCAACAGCCGCCAGCGGCCAGACAATACCCCCGCAGCGAGTTTTGGTGTCTGCTCGACGGTCATCCGCAAGCGACCACCCTCCCAGCGCTCGCGCTGAGTTTGCGCGGCTTCGCTGGTTTCCGGCATGTCTGACCAGACTGCGGTATCGGGAAGGAATGTCACCTTCTTGCCCGCACGCACCAGGCGCGTGTGGTATTCCAGATCTTCCACGATGGAAAAACTATCGTAAGGGATCTGGCGTACAGTATTTATCGACAGTGCGAAGCCATTGCCGAGAATGCCGGCCGAAAAACCCAGGTTCTGCCGCGACAGCGGTCGCAGAAAGTTGAACGCCAGAAAGGCGATATGCATCAGCCGGGTACGAAAATTGGCTTCCGGATTGCCCACACGGTAAACCGCCTGCCCCGCATCGGCGCCGTTGGCGAACAGGTTGCGGTAGGCATCGAGAAAGTTGGCATCGACGCGGGTATCGGCATCGACGATGATGATCGCGTCATAGTCCTTTTGCTGAACCTGCTGGAAGGCCCAGTTCAGTGCGTAGCCTTTGCCTCGCAGCGTGTTATCGTGCCGTTCAAGCACGGTACACCCCGCTTCGCGGGCCACCTCGGCAGTGTTGTCGCTACAGTTGTCAGCGATGACATGAAGATCTTCATCTGCCAGTGGATTCTTGCAGGATTTCAGGCTCTGCAGGGTGACCGGCAGCCCCGTCTCCTCATTGTGAGCAGGGATGACGACCGTCAGCCTGACAGCACTGCTGTCCACATCGGGCCGCTGCTGCCTGCCCCCTGCAAGACCAGGGAAAGTCAGCAGCGCCAGTTCAATCGTCCCTGGCAGTGTGATCAAGAACAGCGCCAGGCCGAAAATCCAGAGAATGCTATCCATAGCTGCTCTCCCCCGCTATCAGGCGACTAAGCTTCGCTGCCTTGCTGTTCCTGCTGCTGCTTGGCGATGTCCTCATGCACTTTGGCCATATCCAGCTCTTTGACCTGCTCGATGACCTGCTCCAGCTGGCCTTCCGTCAGTGCGCCTGGCTGGGAGAACAGAATCACCTGCTCGCGAAAGATCATCAGCGTAGGAATGGAACGAATCTGGAAGGATGCCGCCAACTGCTGCTCTTCCTCGGTATTGACCTTGGCGAACACGATGTCGGGATGCTTTTCGGAAGCGGCTTCGAAAGTGGGCCCAAATGATTTGCACGGTCCACACCATTCAGCCCAGAAGTCGAGGATAACGATGTCGTTTTCCTTGATCGTGGGTTCAAAGTTTTCCGAAGTCAGATTGATGGTCGCCATGTTCGGCTCCTTGAGGATAGATGATTGAAGATTGCGACGGCGTTGCCGTGACATTTGAAAGCGCGAACTCTGCCACAGATCATCCACGCTGACCAGTTGGCCGTCCGGGATATGTGACCGCATGACACGTTCATCCGCATTAGATGATCTCCATGTTGAGCATATCGTCGCGCAACATGAACAGACGGCTGAGTGGGTCGTTGAGCGCAAGCATCTCCTGCTTGCGTTCCAGCTTTAGCGGCAGCAGCTCGACGAGGCGACCGGAAACCCAGGCGGCATCATCGAGCCTGACATCATTATTGTAGGGCGGACCCAGCTGCTTCAGCGTCCGACCCAGCATCTCCGCCATGCTGGCAAACTCGGGGGGCAGCTCGCGCGCGGGTTCGGGCGGTAAACGCCGTATCTCACCGATCATCAAGTGGTCATCCTCGCTCCAGTTCATCATGATCTGCACCTTGGCGACCGCCCGCACGACAATGTTGAGCAGACCATTGTCGCCCTGCCCCCAGTCAGAGATCTCCACCTCCACGCCAATCGGATAGATTTCCGGATCGGGCGCCACCTCATCGCCATGCTCAATCAGGGAAATGACGAAACCACTTTGCTCCCGCAGGCAACGACTGACCATGTCGAGATAGCGCGGCTCGAAGACTTGCAGCGACTGCACACCCCCGGGCAGCAAGACGATATTGAGCGGAAACACCGGCAAACGAACGGTATCACTACACATCGTCAACACCCCAGACGGGCAGCAGCTGGTGTTCGAGATCAAGATGGTCCATCACCCGAGCAACAACAAAATCGACAATATCCCCAACTGACTGGGGCCGATGGTAGAAACCGGGGTTGGCCGGCATGATCACCGCACCCATCCGCGCCAGCGACAACATGTGGCCGAGGTGAATTTCGGACAACGGTGTTTCACGCAACACAAGAATCAGCTTGCGACGCTCCTTCAACGTCACATCGGCGGCACGCTCCATCAGGCTGCGGCTCTGACCAGTGGCAATACTGGCCAGCGTGCCGGTAGTGCAGGGGCAAACCACCATGGCCTGATTGACACCCGAACCACTGGCGAATGCCGCAGTCCACTGTTTCTCGCCGTACACTGCAAGCAGGCCAGTTGCGACGCCGTACCGCGCGGTGAAAAAGCGCTGGATATCAGCAGCACGTCCCGGCAGCGATAAATCAGTCTCCATGCCGATCACCACCTGTGCCGGCTGCGACATCATCAGATCGACCGGAACTCCCTGTTGCA
>CAZQXF010000276.1:0-3837 GCA_964596975.1 uncultured Thiotrichales bacterium
CGCGCTTCCGCCTTGATTTGACGCAAAACGGGGGCAATCTGAGCAGTTACGGGATTGTACTGAGTAATTACTAACGGAGAACATACTAAATGAGTGATTTGCAAACCGTCATTGAAGAAGCCTTTGAACGCCGCGCTGATATTACGCCGGCCAATGTCGACGCACCAACGCGCACTGCGGTAAACGAAGCGATTGCCATGCTCGATAGCGGCGTCGCGCGTGTCGCGGAAAAGAAGGATGGCCAGTGGGTCGTCAACGAGTGGCTGAAAAAAGCGGTGCTGCTGTCATTCCGCATCAACGACAATCAGGTCATTCGCGACGGCTACACGAATTACTACGATAAAGTGGCACCAAAATTCGCCGACAAGACGAGCGAGCAATTCCGCGCCGAAGGCGTTCGCGTGGTACCACCTGCCGCCGCCAGATACGGTTCCTATATTGCGTCCGGCACGGTGTTGATGCCGTCCTATGTCAATATCGGTGCCTATGTCGATTCCGGCACCATGGTCGATACCTGGGCAACCGTCGGCTCCTGTGCTCAAATCGGGAAAAATGTTCACCTGTCCGGTGGCGTTGGCATCGGCGGTGTGCTCGAACCCTTGCAGGCATCACCGACCATTATCGAAGACAATTGCTTTATCGGTGCCCGCTCCGAGGTCGTTGAAGGCGTGATCGTCGAGGAAGGCGCCGTCATCTCCATGGGCGTCTATATCGGCCAGAGCACGCGGATCTATGACCGCGAAAAAGACGAAGTCATTTATGGTCGTGTCCCGGCGGGTTCTGTCGTCGTATCCGGCAACCTGCCCTCGAAGGATGGCAAATACAGCCTCTACTGCGCGGTCATCGTCAAACGCGTCGATGAAAAAACCCGCTCGAAAGTGGGCATCAACGAGCTGCTGCGCGACATCTGAGGCCGATAAACATGGTGACGGTATATGGCATCAGTAATTGCGATACGATCCGCAAGACCAGGAAGTGGCTCGATGCACATGGCGTCGAATACCGTTTCCATGATTTCCGCAAGGATGGCCTCGCGCCCGAGCTGCTGACGGCATGGGTGGACAAACTCGGCTGGGAAGTGTTGCTAAACAAACGAGGGATGACCTGGCGGAAACTCTCCGATGATGAAAAAGCCGATATCGACGCGGCCAAGGCAATTGCACTGATGCTGAAATACCCGGCAATGATCAAGCGGCCGGTCATCGACACCGGAGACGAGCTGATCGTCGGGTTCAATGAGCAACAGATCAACGAAGCGCTTGGCGCACGAGGAAACCCGGCATGACAAAAACCCTGGAACTGGCACAAGCCCTGATATCACGTCCATCTGTCACACCCGACGACCAAGGCTGTCAGGATATCTTGATCGAGCAACTCCAGCCGTTCGGCTTCACGCCAGAGAAAATGCGTTTTGGTGATGTCGACAATCTCTGGCTGCGTTTTGGTGACAGCAAGCCACTGTTCTGTTTTGCCGGCCATACCGATGTGGTTCCCACCGGCCCTGAGAGCAGCTGGCGCTTTCCCCCCTTCGAGCCGACGATTCACGAAGGACAACTCTATGGCCGTGGCTCGGCCGACATGAAAGGCAGTGTTGCGGCGTTCATCACGGCGGTGCAGCGTTTTCTCGCCAACCACCCCAACCCGCGCGGCTCTATCGCAATGCTGATCACCAGCGACGAAGAAGGCCCGGCGGTGGATGGCACGGTGAAGGTCATCGAAGCGCTGGAAGCACGCGGCGAAAAGATCGACTGGTGCCTGGTCGGTGAACCGTCGAGCACCGAGCGTCTCGGCGATGTCATCAAGAACGGGCGCCGCGGCTCGCTCGGCGCTGTTCTGACTGTCATCGGCAAACAGGGTCATGTCGCCTATCCTCACCTGGCGGAAAATCCCGTACACATGGCAGCCTTTGCGCTGGCCGAACTGTCGAACACCCTGTGGGATGAAGGCAATGCGCATTTCCCGCCGACCACATTCCAGATTTCCAATATTCATGCCGGCACTGGTGCAACCAATGTCATCCCCGGCGAAATGGAAGTCCAGTTCAATTTCCGCTTTTCCACGGAACTCAACCCGGAACAGATCAAGCAGCGCACCGAGGAAATTCTGCGCCGCCACAATGTGAATTACCGGATTGAATGGAACCTGTCTGGCATGCCATTTTTGACAGCGGAAGGAAAGCTCGTTGACGCTGTTTCCGCTGCCATTCGTGACGAAATGGGTTTCGACACCGAACTCTCCACCGCCGGCGGCACATCGGATGGTCGATTCATCGCGCCAACGGGTGCCGAAGTCGTCGAACTCGGCCCCCTCAACGCAACCATTCACCAGGTCGATGAACATGTCAGCGTAGACGATCTCGATCGTTTGTCGTCGATCTACGAAAAGACACTTGAGCACTTGCTCGGATAGCAGATTCCCATGATTCTCGCGGGCGACATCGGCGGCACAAAAACCTTGCTGGCTCTCTACGAGCCAGGCGCCAAGCAACTGAACGAAGTCGTCTGCAAACAGTATCCCAGCGCCGGCTACGCAAATTTTTCCGATCTGTTACAGACATTTCTACACGCTACCAATCCACGCAGGCTTGAGGCAGCCGCCCTCGGCGTCGCGGGTCCGGTTATCGACCAGCACTGTGTCACAACCAATCTGCCCTGGGTCATTTCCAGCACTGAACTGCAACAGTCGCTTCAGATCGACAAGGCATATTTGCTGAATGACCTGCAAGCGACGGCCTATGGCATGCTCCACCTGCCCAACGACGATTTTTTCTGCCTGAACAAAGGCAGCAAAGTGAGTGGTAACGTCGCCGTCATCGCAGCGGGAACAGGACTGGGCGAGGCAATTCTCTACCATGAGGGAGAAGATCGCTGGCACCCAATTGCAACCGAGGGCGGACACTGCGAATTTGGCCCACAAAATGCGCTACAGGACCGTCTGTTACAGTGGCTTCGGGAACGCTACCCTGAGCATGTCAGCATCGAGCGGATCTTGTCGGGTCCCGGCATCAGCAATCTGTATCAATTCCTGCTAGAGGAAAAACAGGCGACGCCTGGCGGCGATCGACCGCCGCTGCCCGATGCCAAGACAATCAACGAACTCGCCTTCAAGAAAGACGACCCGATTGCACTGGAGGCCCTGATACTGTTTACCGAGATATACGGCGCCGAAGCTGGCAACCTGGCGTTGAAAAGTTTTTCCCGTGGCGGTGTCTTCATCGGCGGTGGCATTGCACCAAAAATCCTTCCGCTGCTGCGTGACGGCCATTTCATGCGGGGATTCAGCAAAAAGGGACGATTCAGCGCCGTCCTGCAAGACATGCCGGTCAATCTCTCCTTGAACGAACTGACCGGCCTGCTCGGCGCCGCCTGGTTCGCATTCAATCATCGCTAGCGACGCATTCGATGGCTGCCTGGTACGTTTACATGCTCCGCTGCAGCGACGGCTCTTTATATACTGGCATCACCAATGACATTGCACGCCGGGTGGCGGAACATGCAAACGGCAAGCGAGGCGCACGCTACACGCGGGGCCGCCGCCCGGTCACGCTGGTCTATCAGGAAACCTGTGACGACAAGTCAGCGGCATTGAAGCGGGAAATCGACATCAAGAAACTTTCGAAAGATAAAAAGCAGGAATTGGCGCGCACCACCCTACGATAATGCCCGGCACGTGGGCTGAGCGCCGACCGGGTGCTCACCGGTTGTGTCAAGCTACGGGCTTGTAGCGAATTTCAACAATCTCGTAATTGTGCATCCCGGACGGGGTGTGCACTTCCACCTCATCGCCTTCGTATTTTCCCATCAACGCCTTGGCCAAGGGCGAATCCATGCTGAAATA
>CAZQXF010000277.1:0-3834 GCA_964596975.1 uncultured Thiotrichales bacterium
AGTTCATCACGGTTAAGGCCAGCGCTGTCCGTAGCAACACGACTATCGCGTCTGACGGCTTCCCCCTTTGCGAAAGGGGGGAACTGGCTGATGTGAAAATCTGAACTCCGAAGCTTGAGTTGAGAATATGGCAACGTAGGGTGTGCGCCGGCTAGGTGCTCACCGACTATGCACCAATGGTGGGCACGCTGTGCGCGCACCACCCTACGGAAGGGATATCAGCTTGGGATTGCACGACCTGACATGGATTGACCCGAATGACCCGGAGATCAGCTTTCCTCCGGTGTCGGCGGCGCTGAAGGAACCCGACGGGCTGCTGGCGGCGGGCGGCGATCTCAGCCCCGAGCGGCTGATGACCGCCTACCGGCACGGGATTTTTCCCTGGTACGAGGAGGGCCAGCCGATTCTGTGGTGGTCGCCCGATCCACGCGCGGTGATTCCGGTCGATGCCGTTCATGTGTCCCGCAGCCTGCAAAAACTACTACGCAAAAACGACTACCGGGTGACGTTCGATACCGCATTCGCCGATGTGGTCAGTGCTTGCGCCGAACCACGGGCAGGTTCGAATGGCACCTGGATCACCCCGCAGATGCAGCGTGCCTATATCGAACTCCACCGCCTCGGCCAGGCACATTCGGTCGAGGTCTGGGACATGGACGACAAGCTGATCGGCGGTATGTATGGCGTGCTGCTGGAGAAGGTTTTCTCGGGTGAGTCGATGTTCAGCCGCGCGCGCGACGGTTCGAAGATCGCCATGGTCTATATCGCCCAGTGGCTACAGATGCGCGGTATCGAGGCGATCGATTGCCAATTGCCCAACCCACATCTGATGCGCATGGGCGCGATCGAAATTTCCCGCGACGAGTTTGTTGCCCGTTATTTGTAAGCTTCGACCTCTTCGCTGCTCAACTGCCGCGCCTCCTCTTCCAGCATCACTGGAATGCCGTCGCGGATGGGATAGGCAAGACGGGCGGAACGCGAAATCAGCTCCTGCTTTTTCTTGTCATAGATCAGTGGCCCCTTGGTCACCGGGCACACCAGAATTTCCAGCAGTTTCTTGTCCACGCTCTATTTCCTTCAGTCGATTCAACAGCTTGAGTGCAAATTGGGCATCGGGCCGGGCGACAACGGGCAGATACCAGAAGCGCTCATCGGCAAACACGCCACATTTTACCGCATCTTTCTCGGTCATCACGATCATGCGGTCATTATCGAAGGCAAAATCCTCTTTGGTATAACTGTGGTGATCGGGAAACGGGTGCCGCTCAACCTGCAATCCCGCGCTTTCGAGCTTGAAGAAGAAGCGCGCCGGATTGCCGATACCGGCCACGGCATTGACCCTCACATCCTCCAGCGCGGACAGATACATGTGCTTGCCCGGCGACAGCAGATTGACCAGCTCTTCGCCGCTGAAATCCATCGCGTATTCATCGTCATCCGCCATACTGCCGGTGACGACGCGGAAATCCACCTCATCGAGCCGCGACAGCGGTTCCCGCAGCGGGCCAGACGGCAGACACAGCTCGTTGCCGAAGCGGCGCGCGCCGTCGATCATCGCAATCTCGATGTCCCGGTGCATGCGGTAATGCTGCATGCCGTCATCAGAGATCACCACATCGACCCGGTCATCCTCCAACAAGGCCTCGATGGCCGCCGGACGATCCCGGCAGACCCACACCGGACAGCCGGTGCGGCTGGCGATGACCACCGCTTCGTCGCCCACCACCCGAGCATCGCTATTGGCCTCCACCAACTGCGGCTGCTCCCGCGACGCACCACCATAGCCCCGGCTGACCACGCCCGGCGTATAGCCATGCACCCGCAGATACTCCACCAGCCAGATCACCATCGGCGTCTTGCCGGTGCCGCCCACGGTGATATTACCGACCACAATCACGGGAACCGGCCGCGAAGATCTGACTGCCTCGCGCTCCAGGCGACGACGGCGCCGCTGTGCCAAGCGGCAGAACAGCCACGACAATGGCAGCAGAAAAAACGCCGCCGGGCCATTGCGGTACCAATGCTGGGTGAGAATATCGCTCAACTGTGACCTTCAAGGCACTGAAAACAAGGCTTGTAATAGTAACTGGTGAACGGCATCGACGATACTAAAACGCTTGAATTGTTCCTCCCCTCCCCCCAAGCTGTCAGTAAACCACGCCACTCAAGGAGCATCCGATGAATATTCACGAACTCAAGGAAATGAACTTCGACGAAGCCATAGATTTGCTAGAAACCCGGCTGGTCGATATGCGCACCGCAATCGAGGAGACAAGAAAGAAAATCGAGCAGGGAGAATACGGTGCTGACAAGCATGAAATCGAGGCTCGCTTCGCGTCCTTGAAACAGGATCACGCGGCCTTGGAAGAAAAGATGGAAAAACTCCGCGAACTCCGAGCCGAAGCGCTTTCGGGTGCCAATGACAATTTCCTGACCGAGTTGCTGGACTTGTTCGACTCGATCGGTGAACGAATCGAAAAGCTTTTCGAATAGTCTTCGACATGCGCCCTACAGCCGACATCGCCAAACCTTCGCTCGCCGACGAAGGCAAGCGCCGCATCCAGTGGGCACTGGACGAAATGCCCGTGCTGCAGACCATACGCGAGCAATTTGGTGCCGACCGACCGCTCGAAGGATTACGGATTTCCGGCTGTCTGCACATCACCACCGAAACCGCCAACCTCGCTATCACGCTCAAGGCAGGCGGCGCGGATGTCGTACTCTGCGCCAGTAACCCACTGAGCACCCAGGACGATGTCGCCGCATCACTGGTCGCACATGCCGCCATTCCGGTTTTCGCCATCCACGGCGAAGACAGTGCAACCTACTATCGACACATCGAGCAGGCGCTGGCGCACCGTCCGCAGATCACACTGGACGATGGTGCCGATCTGGTCAGCGAGATGCACAAGCACCATCCGGGGCTGCTGCCGGATATTCTCGGCAGCACGGAAGAAACCACCACCGGCATCATCCGGCTACGCGCGATGGCGGCCGACGGCACACTGAAAGTCCCCGTCGTTGCCGTCAACGATGCCATGACCAAACACCTGTTCGACAACCGCTACGGCACCGGTCAGAGCGCGCTCGACGGCATCCTCCGCGCCACCAACATCCTGCTCGCCGGAAAAACCTTCACCGTGGCGGGCTACGGCTGGGTTGGCCGCGGCATTGCCATGCGGGCGCGCGGGCTCGGCGCCCACGTCATCATCTGTGAGGTCGAGCCGCTACGCGCGCTGGAAGCCGCGATGGACGGGTTCCGCGTGATGACGCTGCGCGACGCCGCCAGCATCTCCGACTTCATGATCAGCGCCACTGGTGACAAACACGTCATCGACCAGCCACAGATGGCGGTGATGAAAGACGGCTGCATACTCGCCAACGCTGGCCACTTCAATGTCGAAATCAACATCCCCGCGCTGGAAGCCATGGCTGTGGAAAAACAGCGCCCCCGCCAGCACGTCGAGGAATACCGGCTCGCTGATGGTCGCCGCATCCGCCTGCTCGCCGAAGGCCGACTGGTCAACCTCGCCGCTGCCGAAGGCCACCCCGCCGCCGTCATGGACATGAGCTTCGCCAACCAGGCGCTCACTGTCGCCTGGCTCGCCGAGCACGGCTCCCGGCTCGACCATCGCGTCCACCCCGTCCCGACTGAAATCGACCAGCGCGTCGCCTCGATGAAGCTCAAAGCGATGGATATCGACATCGATAACCTCACCCAGGAACAGCAAGACTACCTCGCCTCATGGCGGGAAGGGACGTAGCGGGCCGTCAAACCCGCTTCCAAGTAACTTCCCACCAAGCCGGTCGCTTGGCAACCACATTCCCCCCTTT
>CAZQXF010000278.1:0-3824 GCA_964596975.1 uncultured Thiotrichales bacterium
AATTGATGGAAGTATAGGGACGCAAAATTTACCGGCTCTACCGTGGGTGGTTGGTGGTCTCCACCAACCTGCACCCCCATTTTCAATCACCGCTTCTTCGGCACATACAAATCGGTGATCGTCCCCTCCACCATTTCCGCAGCAAAGTTGAAGGTTTCCGACAAGGTCGGGTGCGGATGAATGGTCAGCGCGATGTCCTCGACATCGCAGTTCATTTCGATGGCGAGCGCCGCTTCGGCGATCAGTTCACCCGCATTCTTGCCGACCATGCCTGCGCCGAGGATCTGGTGGGTTTTGGCGTCGAACATGACTTTGGTCATGCCATCTGCGGCACCCATGCTGAGCGCGCGCCCACTGGCTGCCCAGGGGAATGCACCTTTTTCGTAGTCGATGCCTTCGGCTTTGAGTTCGTCTTCCGTTTTGCCACACCAGGCCACTTCAGGATCGGTATAGGCCACCGAGGGAATGGTTCTGGCATCGAAGAACGATTTCTGTCCGGCGATGACCTGCGCCGCGACCTTGCCTTCATGGGTTGCCTTGTGCGCCAGCATCGGCTGACCGACGATGTCGCCAATCGCAAAGATGTGGTCGACATTGGTACGCTGTTGTTTATCTACGGCGATGAAACCCCGCTCATCCACGGCGACCCCCGCCTTGTCAGCATCGATCAGCAAGCCATTCGGGCTGCGCCCAATCGCGACCAGCACGCGGTCGAAGGTGTCTTCAGCCGGCGCCTTGCCACCCTCGAAGCGGCACAGCAGTCCCGCATCCGTTGGCTCGATCGCGGTGACCTTGGTACCCGTGTAGATATTTTCGTAGCGTTTCTTGACACCTTTCTGGAACTGTCGAATCAAATCTCGATCCGCACCCGGCATCAGCCCGTCGGAGAGTTCGACCACAGTGATTTTCGAACCCAGCGCGTGATAAACCGTCGCCATCTCCAGGCCGATGATGCCACCGCCGACCACCAGCAGGCGTTCGGGAACCTCTTCCAGCGCAAGCGCATCGGTCGAATCCATCACCCGCGGGTCGTCCCAGGGAATGAACGGTAGTTTCGTGACCCGTGAGCCAGCAGCGATGATGCAGTTGTCGAACTGCACCACTTTGCTACCACCATCGGCAGTCGTCACCTCGATGGTATGCGGAGAGGTGAACTTGCCGTAGCCGGTGACGATCTCGACCTTGCGTTGCTTGGCCAGCTGACGCAATCCGCCCGTGAGGCGGCCAACGATTTTTTCCTTGTGGCCGCGGACCTTGTCGATATCGACTTCCGGCGCCGCGAAACTCACACCCAGTTTCGAGAATTCCGCCGCCTCGGTGATCACTTCGGCAACATGCAGCAGAGCCTTGGATGGAATACAGCCAACATGCAGACAAACCCCACCGATGCTGTCGTAGCGTTCGATCAGCACGACCTTCTTGCCCAGATCGGCAGCGCGGAAAGCCGCGGTGTATCCCCCTGGCCCGGAACCCAGCACGACGACTTCGGCGCTGATGTCGGCTTCACCGCTGAACTGCACGGGTGCTGGTGCCGGCGAAGCAGATGCTGTGGCCGGCTCCGTCGCCGTCGGCACGGCATCGGCTGGCGCTTCCACTGCCGCGGCTGCTTCGCCAACCTCGGCCAGGGCGACCACATCACCCTGCGAGACCTTGTCGCCGACGCTGACCAGCATCTCGCGGATGACACCCGCTACCGGGCTTGGAATCTCCATCGACGCCTTGTCGGATTCGAGGGTCAGCAGCGAGTCGTCCACGCCAACGGTGTCACCGGGCGCGGCCAGCACTTCGATGACTTCAACCGCGTCGAAGCCGCCGATGTCGGGGATCTTGATTTCCTTCAGTTCGCTCATCGTCAACCTCCTACAGCAACAAACGGCGGGTATCGGACAGTGTCCGGCTCAGGAACGAGGTAAACCTCGCGCCATCGGCACCGTCGATGACACGGTGATCGTAGGAAAGCGACAGCGGCAGGATCAAGCGCGGCTCGAACGTCTCGCCATTCCAGACCGGCTGCATCTTCGCGCGCGATACGCCCAGTATCGCCACTTCCGGCGCGTTGACGATCGGCGTGAACTGGGTGCCGCCAATACCACCGAGGCTGGAGATGGTCATGCAGCCCCCTTGCATATCGGCAGGGGTCAGTTTCTTGTCTCGCGCCTTGATGCTGATATCACGCAGGTCGGTTGCCAGCTCCACCAGCGTCTTGCGGTCGACGTCGCGCACCACCGGCACCACCAGCCCGTCCGGCGTATCGACTGCAATACCGATGTTGTAGTAATGCTTGAGGATGAGATTCTCACCACTGGCATCGAGCGAGGCATTGAAACGCGGCATCGCCTTCAAGCCGGAAACCACCGCCTTCATCAGAAACGACAGCAGCGTGATCTTGATGCCCTGCTCCTTGTATTCGTCAGCCATCGACTTGCGAAAGGATTCCAGGTCGGTGATATCGGCCTCGTCGAACTGGGTGACGTGCGGCATGGTGACCCAGTTGCGATGCAGGAATTCTCCCGTGAGCTTGTTGATCTTCGACAGCGGCTTGGTCTCGACCTCGCCCCACTGGGAAAAGTCGACTTCCGGCATGGGCGCGACTTTCATGCCGCCGCCGACGCCACTGCTCAGCGCCTTCTTGACGTAGCCTTGCACGTCTTCCTTGAGAATGCGCCCCTTGCGACCGGAACCTTCAACCTCATTCAGATCGACACCCAGCTCGCGCGCAAACTTGCGCACTGCAGGGCTGGCATAGACGTTATTGAAGCTGACATCGCTGAGTTGACGTGTCGGCGAAGGGCGATGTCCCTCGGTGCGTGGTTGTGGCTGGGGCGGCGCTGCCGCCGGCGTTGCGGCCTCGACCGGCGCAGCCGGCTCAGGTTCAGCCTTTTTCGCTTCGACAGCGGCTGGCTCGGCCTCGGCTGGCGCTGCTGCCTCAGAACCGCCGACTTCCAGCTTGAGGATGACGCCACCCGAGGTGATCATATCACCGACGTTGACCAGTACCTCTTTGACGACACCGCTGTCGCTGGAAGGAATCTCCATCGATGCTTTGTCGCTCTCCAGCGTGATCAGAGAGTCTTCCGCAGATATCGTATCGCCGGGGCTGACCAGTACCTCGATGATTTCGACCTCATCGAAATTGCCGATATCCGGCACCGTGATTTCTTTGATTGTCATAACTCGTATCCCTGCCGATGATTACGCGTAGAGCGGGTTGGTTTTGTCGCTGTCGATGTCGTACTTCTTCAGCGCCTTGGCAACATCACTGGCCGGAATCGTTCCCTCATCGGCCAGCGTCTTCAGCGCCGCCACGGTGATATAGAAGCGGTTGACCTCGAAGTGCTTACGCAGCTGCGCGCGGGTATCCGAGCGGCCATAGCCATCGGTGCCCAGCACACGATAACTGCCTGGCACCCAGGCCCGGATCTGGTCGGCGTAGACCTTCATGTAGTCGGTCGCCGCGACGAATGGCCCCTGATGCGCCTCCAGCACCTGCGCAACATAGGGCTTGCGGGGTGTTGCTTCGGGGTGGAGCATGTTCCAGCGCTCGCAGTCCTGTGCTTCACGGGTCAGCTCATTGAAGCTGGTGACGCTCCATAGATCCGCGTCGATGCCCCAATCCTCGGCCAGCAGCACGGCAGCGGCGATCACTTCGCGGAAGATCGTGCCCGACCCCATCAGTTGCACGCGTTTCTTCTTGCGTCCGCCTTTCTGGAACAGGTAGATGCCCTTGACGATCCCTTCCTCAGCGCCTTTTGGCAGCGCGGGGTGACGGTAGTTCTCGTTCATCACCGAAAGGTAGTAGAAGACGCTCTCTTGCTCCTTGTACG
>CAZQXF010000279.1:0-3818 GCA_964596975.1 uncultured Thiotrichales bacterium
TCGAGCGCCGCTCCAGCGACCGCCCCTGGTCGGAAGAAACAAACCGGAGCAGCTCGACAGCCACACTGAGCGCAACAGAAAATGACGATGTCTGGGAGGCGTTTTAGCCCGCTATCAACCGAGGCTGTTCGACACGACCTCGAAAACATCCGCTGAGAGCGGTTTTTTCGCAGCAATGCGCTTCAATGCTGCCGACATTGCCATTTGACGCTGATCGTCATAGCGGCGCCAGCGCGAAAACACCTTGGCAAGACGCGCTGCGATCTGTGGATTGATCTCGTCCAGCGCAATCACAATATCAGCTGCAAACTGGTAACCCGCGCCATCATGTCGGTGGAAGCCGATCGGGTTTGCCTGCATGAACGCCCCGATCAGCGCCCGTACCCGGTTGGGATTGGTGAGTGAAAATCCAGGGTGAGACATAAGTTGCTTGACTTCATCGAGCGTACCAGGGCGTGCCGATGTCGCCTGAATTGCAAACCACTTGTCGAGTACCAGCGGATCGTCCTGCCAACGATCATGAAATGCTTTCAGTGCCTTTTCCCTTGCCGCAGAATCGGTATCCTTGAGTACCTGCAAAACCGCGATACTGTCTGTCATGTTCGTGGCTGATGCATATTGTTGCATGGCGATATCGGCATACTTTTCCTCGTCAGCAGCAATGAGATATCCCAGTGCAATATTCTTGAGCCGGCGCTTGCCCATACTGTCGGCATCGATACGATATTCCTCATCCGATTGCAGCGCCGCGTACAATGCATCCCACTGCGCCACAAACTCCTCAGCAAGCCGTTTTCTAAGCAACGTTCGCGCAGCATGAATGGCATCGACATCGATAATTTCAAGCTGCTCCCCGACAAACGTCTCATCAGGCAACGTCATTGCCTCTGCCAGCAATGCAGGATCACTGTCATTGTTGGCGTCAAGCAAACGCCCCACTGCCTTGAGCAACACCGGGCTGACAACTGCCTCCCTGCCCTGTTGCAAGGCATCGACCATTGCTAACAGACAGCGCGTCTGCAACCGTTGTCCCGCATCCCAACGATTGAAATCATCGTTATCATGCGCCAGCAGAAATGCCAGCTCTTCGTCACTGTAGTCATATTGCAACTTGACTGGCGCCGAAAAATGGCGAAACAGCGATGGCGTTGGCCTTTCCTTGAGGCCGCGAAATACCAGCGTCTCTTGCTGTTGGGTGATTTGAAAAACAGTGGGATCGGCTGCGACTTTGCCATTGCTGCAATCCAATTCCATATCCGACCCCGCGTTATCGACCAACCCGATTTTCAATGGAATAAGAAATGGCTCCTTATGGCTGTTTTCAGGCGTCGGTGGGCAATATTGTTCAATGTGCAAAGTATATGTTCCCTCCACCTCATCCCAGTCACTGCGAATGGTCACTTCAGGTGTGCCTGCCTGGTCATACCAGCGTTGAAATTGTGACAGATCGACGCCGTTGGCATCTTCCATGGCACGACGAAAATCATCGGTGGTGACCGCCTGGCCATCATGCCGCGAAAAATAGAGATCCATCCCTTTGCGAAAACCCTCGCGACCAAGCAAGGTCTGATACATGCGTACGACTTCAGCGCCCTTCTCGTAGACCGTCAGCGTGTAGAAATTATTGATTTCGATGTAGGACGAAGGCCGCACCGGATGCGCCATCGGGCTTTCATCCTCTGGAAACTGATGGCTGCGCAAGGCGCGTACATCCTCAATACGCTTGACCGGTTCGGACGTCATGTCAGCCGTAAATGACTGATCACGAAAAACCGTCAAGCCTTCCTTCAGGCTGAGCTGAAACCAGTCGCGACAGGTAATTCGATTGCCCGTCCAGTTATGGAAATATTCATGCGCGATAACGGCTTCGATATTGATATAGTCGGTATCGGTTGCAGTATCAGGACGCGCGAGGACGAGCTTGGAATTGAAAATATTCAGCCCCTTGTTTTCCATCGCCCCCATATTGAAATCATCGACCGATACGATCATGTAAATATCGAGATCATATTCACGCCCATAGACTTCCTCGTCCCAGCGCATGGCCTTTTTCAATGATGCCATCGCGTGGGCAGTACGATCGATATTGTGGTGCTCGGTAAATATTTGCAGCGTCACGTCACGCCCCGACTGGGTGCGAAAGCTGTCTTCTCTGACCGCAAGATCACCCGCCACCAGCGCAAACAGATAACTCGGCTTGGGGAATGGGTCTTCCCATCTCGCCAGATGCCGCCCATCCGATAGCCGCTGCTTCTCCACCAGGTTGCCGTTGGAAAGCAATACCGGATATTTTTTCTCATCAGCAATGATAGTCGTGCTGAAAACCGCCATCACATCCGGACGATCCAGATAGTAGGTGATTTTTCTGAAACCCTGCGCTTCACACTGCGTACAGAAATTCCCACTGGAACGATAAAGACCTTCCAGCGCGGTATTTTTTTCAGGATGAATTTCTACTTCGGTCGT
Organism: uncultured Thiotrichales bacterium; assembly: GCA_964596975.1. Lineage (GTDB taxonomy): Bacteria > Pseudomonadota > Gammaproteobacteria > UWMA-0217 > UWMA-0217 > JALSHZ01. The sequence goes on from CAZQXF010000279.1 coordinate 2,467, forward strand.
CACAATAAAGGCGTCAGCCGGTGCGGTGACCGCAAGCGAGGTATCCGTCAGTGTATATTCGTCTTGCGATAATTCTCTGCCATCGAGTGCAACCGATTTCAGCGCCAACGCTTCCCCGTCGAGACAGAGTTCATCTGTCTTTTCGTTACTGGCCGGGTTCCGGCGGCATTGCAACTTTGTCGAGACGAGCGTCACGTCGTCGTGTAATTCAAAACGCAGGTCGACACGCTCGATCAGAAAAGGAGGTACCTTGTAATCTTCAAGGTGAATAACAGCAGGAGAGGATTCCTTCATTTCTTTTTCCTTGCTAATAGAGGGTTAAAGATGACCTTAATTGATATAAATCAATCAATGCAAACTTGGTAGAGATGCAACAGATACGGCAATTATTCCATCCATCTTCGAAGCGATGCCGTTTACGCATTCCATCCGGATAATTGGCAGCTCGTCCTGGTTCCGCTTAAGTTTTCCGAAGTGCCGCGATAAGCTTTATCTCGAAGTTCAGGGACAGAGCTCGACCTCGGTCGGGGGCATGGATCGCCCCTCATGTTTGGCAGACCTCCGGTGGTTTTCCACCGGGGGTTTTTTTTATGCCTGGGAGCTAGCTTGCCAGCTTTGCTACTTCGGTCATCAGCGCCTCTGGCGTGACCGGTTGCATCAGTACCGAATCGACCGAATAGGCTTGCAGCATCTTGTCGAGATACTCCTGCCAATGCGGATCACAGATGACAATGGTGCGGGTTTGCGCATGCTTGCCTTCGATCTGCGCCAGCATCGATTCCAGATTGCTGACCCGGTCACGAAACTGAGAGTCGTGCCAGAACTCGGCAACGACAATCTCCGGGTTCTGGCGTTGAATGAACTTGATGGCCTTGCGCATCATGTGCTCGACTGTTACTGCGTAACCACTGCCCTGCAATGCTCTGACAAGCTCGGGATAGAGCCCATATTCGTTGACGAATAGCAGTTTCTTCATGGTAACTACTCAGCTTACCCCCTGTGTGCGCCAACTCTGCGTTGGAAGTGCTCATTTACACTTGTAAACTCGGCTTTGGCTTCCTGCGTCGCCCTACCTCCTCCATCCCTGGAGTCGTGCGCGCTTCCGCCTTGATTTGGCACAAAACGGGGGCAACCTGAGCAGTTACAGGCGTTGTACGGAGTAGTATTCTTCATGGTTTCATCGTCTCCTGCGCGACAACCGCAACCGGTACGCGCATCAACTGGGTGGCTGCAATCGAGAGCAGGCAGTATGCCAGAAAGCACCAGAACCCCACGCCAAACTGTGCATCCAGTGTGAATATTTCGTCCATATTGCGTGTAGCACCAGCAGCGAGATAGGCCACGATCACGGC
>CAZQXF010000280.1:0-3804 GCA_964596975.1 uncultured Thiotrichales bacterium
GCGCCGGTGGGCAACGCGCCACCAGCGACGAAACCGGGGCGTGGCGACTCGAGAAGGTACCCGCTGGCACGCTGATGATCCACGCGCATAAGCCTGTCTATCGCAATGCCAACCGGGAACTGGTGCTGCAAGCCGGAAGCGAGACCAACGCCGATCTGCGCCTGCAGCCGATCACCACAGGGTGGATCACAGGTATCGTCCTGGACGCTGACACCAATGTAGCACTGTCTGGCGCGCGGGTGAGTGCAGGCCGGCGCTCGGCGCAAACCGGCCCGGATGGACGTTTCGTGCTTGACGAGGTTTTAGCCGGTGAGGTGAGCATACATGCCGACCACGCCACCCACCTGCAGCGCAGTGTGACGCTCACGCTCGAACCCGGCCAGACCGTGTCGGCTCAGTTGGCACTCGATCCCATCACCTGGGGTACGGTGAGCGGCCAGGTAGCCGATGCCGAGAACGGCCAGCCACTGGCTGGTGCGGAAGTGACGATCGGCGGTCACAATCAGAAGAGTGACGGCAAGGGCCTCTTCCATTTTGAAAAAATCAAGGCAGGCGATGTCCAGGTACGCGCCAGCGCCCCGGCCTATCAGGCCGCCAGTGTGAATGTGAGCGTCAAGGCCGCCGAGGGCAGGGACGTGGATATTCGCCTGTCGCCGATCCGTACTGGCGACATCGTCGGCCGGGTGGTGGACGAGAAGACAGGCGCTGCCATATCGGGTGCGCGCGTGATGGCGGGTGAACACGGGGCCGAGACCGATGCCAGCGGTACCTTCCGGTTGATGGGTGTGACCACCGGATCACAGACGGTATTCGCGCGTCATCCTGACTATGCCGATGGTTCAATTACGATCGAAGTCGAACCGAACGTACGGGTGGACGCCGTCCTCGCCCTCGATCTGCGGCGGGAAGATGTGACCAGTCTGGAACGGGCATTGGCACGCGAGGGCACGATAGACCTTTACGGCATCTACTTCGACTCGGGGCGTGATCAGTTCAAGGCCTCGTCGCTGCCAACCTTGCAGGCTGTACTCCAGGTGATGCAACGCGCACCCGGCCAACGCTTCATTATTACCGGACATACCGATGCCGACGGCAGCGACCAATACAATCAGGATCTGTCTGAACGCCGTGCGCGTCGCGTCATCGACTGGCTGGCCGAGCACGGAATCGCGCGCGAGCGGCTCACCGCAGTGGGCTTGGGCGAAAATGAACCGGTTGCACCCAACGACAGCGAATCGGGCAAGGCTCTGAACCGCCGGGTGCAGCTGAGCATTCCGGCACACTGAAAACCTCATGTTGCCGGCGCGAAGTGGGTTGTAGTAGCTGACGCCAATTACTACACCGTATAGGGAACTGGCACAGATGATGCGGCCAGCAGAGTCATCGCTGCTTTGGTGCTGCTGCATTGGATGACTCGATGAGCTCCAGCCCATTGTTCTGGAGTACGGTATAGTAGGGCGTGGCGGCCAGAGCGGCTTGGGTAGAGGGGATGGCAGCCGTCTTGTCAACCCAGCTCAGGCACGTGTGTTCACAGTCAAACTTGATTGGGGTCAATCCCGGTAGCGTTGCAGTACCAGGCTCGCATTGGTGCCGCCAAAGCCGAAACTGTTGGACATGACCCGATCAAGCGCCACGTTGTCGTGACGTTTGGTCGCGATGGGCATGCCCTCCGCTTCCGGGTCGAGGTTGTCGATATTGGCTGATTCGGCAATGAACCCTTCTTGCTGCATCAGTAGCGAATAGATGGCTTCCTGCACGCCGGCGGCGCCCAGCGAATGCCCCGACAGAGACTTGGTCGAGCCGATGACAGGGATGTTGTCGCCAAAGACCTCCTTGACGGCGGCAAGCTCGCGTACGTCGCCGACCGGGGTACTGGTGCCGTGGGCATTGATGTAGTCGATGGGGCCGTCGACGCTCGACAGTGCTTGCTGCATGCAGCGTACTGCGCCTTCGCCAGACGGGGCCACCATGTCGTAGCCATCGGAGGTGGCACCATAGCCGACGATTTCGGCATAGATTTTTGCGCCGCGTGCCTTGGCGTGCTCCAGTTCTTCGATCACCAGCATGCCGCCACCGCCGGCGATGACAAAGCCGTCGCGATCAGCATCGTAGGCGCGGGAGGCTTTTTCGGGGGTTTCGTTGTATTTGGTCGACAATGCACCCATGGCATCGAACAGCGAGCTGAGCGTCCAGTGAACCTCTTCGCCACCACCGGCGAATACGATGTCCTGTTTGCCCCACTGGATCAGTTCACAGGCATTGCCGATGCAATGTGCGCTGGTGGAGCAGGCCGAGGAGATCGAGTAGTTGACGCCTCTGATCTTGAACGGCGTTGCCAGACAGGCGGATACGGTGCTGGCCATTGTTTGGGTAACGCGGTAGGGGCCAACCCGGCGAATGCCTTTTTCCCGCAGAATATCGGCTGCCTCGACCTGGCTGGCGGATGAGGCGCCTCCCGAACCGGCGATGATGCCGGTACGATCATTGGACACGTCGTCCGCTTCGAGCCCTGCATCAGCGATGGCCTGATCCATGGCGATATAGGCGTAAGCAGCGGCATGCCCCATGAAGCGTAGCTGCTTGCGGTCGATCAGTGCCTTGAGGTCGATGTCTGGCACGCCGGCGACCTGGCTGCGCATGCCGATTTCCTGATAGTCGGGCTGGAAGGTGATACCCGATTTGGCTTCGTAGAGGGATTGGGTGACGGCTTCCTTGTCGTTTCCGAGACAGGAAACGATACCGATGCCGGTAACGACGACTCGACGCATGCTCAATATCCGTTTAGAAGTTTTCAGTTGAGGTGAACAGACCCACTTTCAGATCCTTGGCGGAATAGATTTCGCGACCATCGACCGATACGGTGGCATCGGCGATGCCCATGACCAGGCGGCGCTGGATCAGACGGGTGATATCGAGGTGATAGGTCACGATACGGTTGTCTGGCAGAATCTGGCCGAAGAACTTGACCTCGCCAGAGCCCAGCGCTCTGCCTCGGCCCGGATTACCGTTCCAGCCAAGGAAAAAGCCCACCAGTTGCCATAGCGCGTCCAGGCCGAGGCATCCGGGCATGACCGGGTCACTTTCGAAATGGCAGGCGAAGAACCAGAGGTCAGGGTGGATGTCCAGCTCGGCAATGATCTCGCCCTTGCCATGGGAACCGCCAGTGTCGCTGATGTGGGTAATGCGATCCATCATCAGCATATTGGGCAATGGCAGGCGTGCATTGCCGGGGCCGAACAGTTCGCCGTGCCCGCAGGCCAGGAGCTCTTCGCGCGTGTAGGAATTCTGTTTTTCCATGAGGTGACCGGTTGAGGACTGTTACAGGAGCGCAACTCTATTACATTTAGTTCACGAATTCATCCGCGTAACTACTCAGCGACCCAGCCCGCATAGGGGGCACACACCAAAAAGTAACGAAAATCATACTGAGCCAGCTGTTGAATGGCTATTGGTGCCACGCTTTTCCTTCCCCTTCACACGCGCCGCTGCCGGGTTCGCCTGGAGGGGGCAACCGGCCATGGATGGCCGGTTGAAGCTTGCGCGGCAGGAAGCCGCTCAAGCTGACCCCGGAAGGCGTGCCCGGCAGCGGAATCAAGCGTGTGTTGGGGCGTCCTTTTTTGGGTTCCGTTTTTTGGACGAGCAAAAAATGGAACTCGCGCTGTGCGAGAATGGATCGGAAGAATCGTAGTGTTGACGAGCGCGAAACCCATACCACCTCGCTTGATATGAATGGTGAGGATAACATGCGTAAGATCAGGTTTGTTGGCCTCAATACTTGGAAAGCACGGTGGCATTGTTTCGTGG
>CAZQXF010000281.1:0-3781 GCA_964596975.1 uncultured Thiotrichales bacterium
CGCCATCCTTGTCGCGAGGCTCCAGCGCATCCGCGCCCAGTTCATCGCGCGTTGGGCGTCCATCGCCATCGTCGTCCGGGTCTTCATGATCCTTGATGCCGTCACCATCGGTGTCGCGGCTGTTGGATTCCAGTGCGTCGATGATGCCATCGCTGTCGCTGTCCAGCGTGGCGCCTTCCGAGGCAGTATCGAGCTTGTCGTTGTCGTCGTTGGAATCCATGTAGTTTGGCAGGCCATCACCGTCGCTGTCGGCGCAGTTGGCCGGGCTGGGGCATTCCTCCTTGTCGGAGAGACCATCCTGGTCGGAGTCGCCGCTGCCATCACTGGTACCGCCGGCGTTCTTGCTGTCGGCGTCGAGATAGTCGCGGATGCCGTCGTTATCGGAATCAGCCGGGTAATCAGGGTTGGAGCCCAGTTCGTTCAGCGTGATATTGCCGTCGTTGTCGTCGTCGTCATCCAGATAGTTTGGATCACCGTCGCCATCGGTGTCGATGTTGTTCGGCTCCAGATAATCCTTGATGCCATCGTTATCGCTGTCCTTGTCGAGTCCTTCCTGGTCGTTGGGGATGCCGTCGTTGTCGGCGTCGCTGTCGTTGATATCGGCCACGCCGTCGCGATCGGTATCGAGCAGAGTGAACGCAGAGACCGATGGGCTGAAGTTGCTGACTAACGACTGTCCACCAGTGCCGGGAATGCTGTCGGTCCGGGTGCGGATCGCCAGATGATATTCAGTAGATGGTGTCAGACCGGCAATGGTGATCTTGCTGCTGGTTTTGTCGTCCGACTTGTGAAGAACATCGTCATCAATAGAGAGATCAGCATCAGGGCTGACAATGATCTCGTACTTGCCGCCGTCGGCGGTGTAGGCGATCGGTGTCCACTCCAGTGAGATCGAGTCGATGGTGGTGCCGGTCACAGCCAGGCCGGTAGGCGCTACCGTTTGCGTGGCTTGCCAGTCACTCCCTTGTTTTTCGGTCAGGAAAGCATCGGTATCGTCAGCGTTACTGGAGGTCAACATGTTGTAGCTGATATCGAGCTTGGTCAGTGCCGTCAGTTCTCTCATGCTGACAGGCACCGCGCCTTCGAAGGCATTGCGGTCGAGGCTCAACTCTTCAAGTTGGGTAAGCTTGCCGATGCCGTCGGGAATCTTGCCGCTGAAACGGTTATTCGACAGGTCAAGTACCTTGAGCTGGTCGAGGTCTTCGATTTCGACGGGCAAAACACCTTCGAGATCGAGGTTTGCCAGATCGAGTTGGGTGACCCTGCCGCCGGTGCAGGTGACACCGCTCCAGTCATCACAGTGCTGGCCGGAGCCCCAACCCTTGGCAACCAGCGGGCTGCTGGCCAAGCCTCCTGTGGCTTTTAACAGCTCGGTCAGTGCTGCTTCATCGGAAGCGGCATGTGCCGCTAGCGGAAGCGTTGAAATCATTGCGACGCCCAGTGCCAGTGCGCCGAAGCTGTGCCTGCGTGGGGTAGAAGTAGTCGATACAGTGGGGGAGGGGGTGTTCATATCCATAAGCTTGAAAATCCATGTTTGGCCGATGTGTCAGCGCCTTGTGCTGATCAGGATATCGGCGTTTCCTGCGAAATGCCGCAAGGTTATCACAACAGGTTATTGATAAAGAAGAAAATTGGTTGGGAGCGGTGTTGCAGATTGTGTCGCGAGAACTCGCAGGTAGTTGATTTGTGCAGTGTAAACGGGATTTGCAGCGTAGTGTGAAGTGTTTTCCCTCCACCCGACCAGTGGAGGGAAATGGCGGATGATCCGCGCGTCGAACGGAAAGAATCAGCCGGTGAATTTTCCTTCGCGCAGGCGTTGCGCGTCCATCAACTCGATCTCACGGGCGCCAGAGACGACAACATCAGGGTCGGGCACAAAGTCGAGTTCGGGGTTCAGGCGCTCATAGGGCACACTGTTGAGGATGACCTTCATCACATTCAGCCGGGCCAAGTGTTTGTTGTTGGAGCGGATGATGGTCCACGGGCAGGAGGCGGTGTGGGTCTTTTTCAGCATGGTGTACTTCACATTGGTGAACTCGTCCCAGCGCTCCTGCGCCTGCACGTCGACTTCCGACAGTTTCCACTGCCGTAGCGGATCGGTCTTGCGGCGTTCGAAACGTCGCGCCTGTTCTTCCTTGGTAACGGAGAAGTAGAGCTTGATCAGCGTAATGCCCTGGCGCACCAGATCTTTTTCAAAACCGGGCACGCCCTTCATGAAGTTCTTGTACTCCTCGACGGTACAGAAGCCGAACACTGGCTCGACCATCGCCCGGTTGTACCAACTGCGGTCGAATAGCACAGTCTCGCCGCCGCGGGGCAGGTGAGCGACATATTTCTGGAAGAACCACTGCGTGCGTTGTTCTTCGGTGGGCTTGCCCAGAGCGACGACCCGGTAATGCTTTTCATTCATGTAGCGGGTCACGCGGCGGATGGTGCCGCCCTTGCCGGAGGCGTCACGACCTTCAAACAGGATGACGAGTTTCTGCTTGGTGTCTTCGAGATACTTTTGCAGTTGAATCAGCTCTGCCTGATAAGGCTTCAGCGCCTGTTCACGGCGATAGCGCTTTACGGCTTTGCGTGCGTCTTTTTTCAGCTCGACGTTTTCGCTGCGCAACTGCTGATAGCGTTCGATCAACTCTTCCGGTGTCAGGCTGTCGCCTTCGATATCGAGGGATGGGGAAGTGATGATCTCGCTGCTTGTGGTGTCGTTCATTGGCATTTCTCGTATTGGCAGAAGTATTTTCCGCGACTGTAATGGTGTCGGGTGGCCGGTGGGTCAGTCGTTCGGATCCCAGTCGATCTCGTCGTAGTTTTCCTCGTTGAATTCGTGCCCGTTGCCGTACAGGTCGGGGACGAAGGTCTGATCCGACATCGGCGGGCGCACATAGCCGCTGTGATGTGTGCGTTTCGGCAGCTCGATCGGCTCCGGCGTGATGTCTTCGTAAGGGATGGTGCTGAGCAGATGAGCGATACAGTTCAATCGCGCCAGCTTCTTGTTGTCAGACGGTACCACCCACCAGGGTGATTGTTTGGTGTCGGTGTGGGCGAACATCACGTCCTTGGCCTTCGAGTATTCCACCCAGCGTTTGCGTGATTCCAGGTCCATCGGGCTCAGTTTCCACAGTTTGTGGGGGCTGTGCAGGCGGCTCTGGAAACGGCGTTCCTGCTCGGCATCGGAGACGGAGAACCAGTATTTGATCAGCGTGATGCCGGAACGGATCAGCATGCGCTCGAACTCCGGGCAGGAGCGCATGAACTCGCGGTATTCCTCGTCGCTGCAGAAGCCCATCACTTTTTCGACACCGGCGCGGTTGTACCAGCTGCGGTCGAATAGCACCATTTCACCGGCCGCAGGCAGCAGGGAAACATAGCGCTGAAAATACCACTGTGTTTTTTCCCGCTCGGTTGGTGCGGGCAGCGCCTCGACGCGACAGATCCTGGGATTGAGATGCTGAGTGATGCGTTTGATGACGCCACCTTTGCCGGCGGCATCACGCCCCTCGAACAAGACGACTACCTTCAGCCCTTCCTGCTTGATCCAGGCTTGCAGCTTGACGAGCTCAAGTTGCAGCCGGAACAGCTCCTCTTCGTAGAACTTTTTCGTGAAGGGTTTGTTCTTTTTTCCCTTCTTGCCGGGTTTTGCTTTTGCGGGGTCGTTCGTCGCTGCCTTGTTGGAATGCTTGGCTTTATCCTTCGACATTCGTCAGTCCCCTGTGGTGGTGGATGCAGCGAATAGTATATCCGGCTGGGTGCATGATAGGGATTGATTTATATTAACCCC
>CAZQXF010000282.1:0-3771 GCA_964596975.1 uncultured Thiotrichales bacterium
CAAGCATATTCTTATTCTCAACCCCTGATCAGACCCAGGCGCCTCTCCATCACAGATTCAACAACTTAGTCGTTGTTGAATCTGGCGGCACTTGCCTGTGCCGCGCGAGGGTGTCGTTTTGGGCTAACACATGACAGCAGGCGTGTTGTAGCGCCAGCCGGGCGGCGGTATCCTTCGCCTTTCCTTCCAACCGCCTGGCTTTTCATGCAAGAAAAATACGACCCGCAGGATATCGAGACGCGCGCGCAGCAGTACTGGAGCGAGCACGACTCGTTCAAGGCCACTGAAGATCCCGACCGCGAAAAATTCTACTGCCTGTCGATGTTCCCCTATCCGTCGGGCAAGCTGCACATGGGCCATGTGCGCAACTACACCATTGGCGATGTCATTTCCCGTTATCAGCGCATGCAGGGCAAGAATGTCATGCAGCCCATGGGCTGGGACGCCTTCGGCCTGCCGGCGGAGAACGCGGCATTGAAGAACAAGGTGCCGCCGGCAAAGTGGACCTATGAAAATATCGACTACATGCGCGGCCAGTTGCAGCGGCTGGGGTTTGGCTATGACTGGAACCGTGAACTGGCGACCTGTCAGCCGGAATATTATCGCTGGGAGCAGTGGTTCTTCACCAAGCTCTATGAAAAAGGGTTGGTCTATAAAAAGATGGCCACCGTCAACTGGGACCCGGTGGACCAGACAGTGCTCGCCAACGAGCAAGTCATCGACGGCAAGGGCTGGCGCTCCGGTGCGCCGGTCGAGCGCAAAGAAATCCCGCAATGGTTCATCCGCATCACCGCCTATGCCGAGGAGCTGCTGAACGACCTCGACAAGCTCGAAGGCTGGCCGGAACGGGTCAGGGCGATGCAGCGCAACTGGATCGGCCGCTCCGAGGGGGTCGAGATGCGCTTCGGTCTCGAGCAGCCGGTGGCGGGTGTCGAGTCATTCGAGATTTACACCACGCGCCCGGACACGCTGATGGGGGTCACCTATGTGGCGCTGGCGGCGGAGCATCCGATTGTGCTCGAACTGGCGAAGAACAACGCACCATTGCAGGCCTTCGTCGATGAATGCAAGGCGACCACCACGGCCGAAGCCGATCTGGCGCTGATGGAAAAGAAGGGTATGGACACCGGCCTGACGGCAGTCCATCCACTGACCGGCCGGGCGGTGCCCGTCTGGGTCGCCAATTTCGTGCTGATGGACTACGGCTCGGGTGCGGTGATGAGCGTACCGGCGCACGATCAGCGCGATTGGGAATTTGCCCGCGCTTATGGGTTGCCGATCGAGCAGGTGATTGCCCCGGCCGACGGCACCGAGGTGGACCTGGCGCAGGGCGCGTTTACCGACAAAGGCGTGCTGGTCAACTCCGGCGAGTTTGACGGGCTGACGTCGGCGCAGGCTTTCGATGCCATTGCCGAGGCGCTGGCGCAGCGCGGTCTGGGGGAGCGCAAGGTCAACTACCGTCTGCGCGACTGGGGCGTGTCGCGGCAGCGTTACTGGGGCGCACCGATCCCGATGCTGACGCTGGAAGATGGTTCGGTGGTGCCAGTGCCCGAAGACGAGTTGCCCGTGGTGTTGCCGGAAGATGTGGTCATGGACGGTGTTCACTCCCCGATCAAGGCCGACCCCGAGTGGGCGAAGGCCAGCTATCACGGTCAGCCGGCCACGCGCGAGACCGATACCTTCGACACCTTCATGGAGTCGTCCTGGTACTACGCCCGCTACTGCTCGCCTGACGCCGATAGCATGCTCGACGAGCGCGCCAACTACTGGCTGCCGGTGGATCAATATGTGGGTGGCATCGAACATGCCGTGCTGCATCTGCTGTATGCGCGTTTTTTCCACAAACTGTTGCGGGATGCGGGGCTGGTCGAATCGGATGAGCCTTTTGCCAATCTGCTGACCCAGGGCATGGTGCTGGCCGAAACCTTCTATCGGCGTGACGAGAGCGGCGCGACGCACTGGTATTCGCCAGCGGATGTCGACATCGTGCGTGACGAAAAAGGCGGCATCAGCCAAGCGATTCTGCGCGAGGACGGGCAACCGGTCGAGATTGGCGGTATCACCAAGATGTCGAAATCGAAAAACAACGGTATTGACCCGCAGCTGATGATCGACCGCTATGGCGCTGATACCGTGCGGCTGTTCATGATGTTCGCATCACCGCCGGATCAGTCGCTGGAGTGGTCTGATTCCGGGGTCGAAGGTGCGAACCGATTCCTGCGGCGCCTGTGGCGGGTGGTCAGCGAGCATGTCAACGCCGGTGCGGTTGCGGCGCTGGATATCGATAGCCTCGATGACGGGCTGAAAAAGCTGCGCAGCAAAACGCACCAGACGATCGCAAAAGTCAGCGATGACATTGGCCGCCGCTACACTTTCAACACCGCCATCGCCGCCTGCATGGAGCTGATCAACGAGATCAGCAAGGTCAGCGACGATTCGGATGCCGCTCGGGCCGTGCGCCATGAAGCGCTCGAAGCGGTCGTGCTGATGCTGTCCCCCATCGTGCCGCATATCACTCATGCGCTGTGGCAGTTGCTGGGGCATGACGAGGCCATCGTCGATGCTTCCTGGCCCCAGGCCGATGAGCAGGCGCTGGTGCAGGACACGATCGAAATGGTGTTTCAGGTCAACGGCAAGGTGCGTGGCAAAGTCGAGGTGCCAGTGGATCTGCCGCGTGAAGAAGTTGAAAAGCTCGCGCTGGCCAATCCCAATGTACAGAAATTTACCGACGGTAAGCAGGTGCGCAAAGTGATCGTCGTGCCGGGTCGGTTGGTCAATATCGTCGCCAACTGATGCAGCGTCGCGTCTTCATCCGTGCTTTGCTGCTGCTATCGCTCGCGGCTGCGGCCCCAGGCTGTGGGTTTCACCTGCGCGGCAGCAGTTCGGCGATTTCACTGTCATCGGTGCTGCCCGAAGTCGTCATTGACGGCGTCGACATCGAAATCGGCTTTGGCCGCCGGCTCGCCGACGCACTGACACGCGCTGGCGTCAAACTCGACACCGAGGCGGATGATGACCTGCCTGTGCTCGAAATCGGTGAGCTCGATGAATCACGTCGTGTACTCAGCGTCGATCGCGACGTGCGGGCACGGGAATACGCGCTCATCAGCAAGGTGCGTTTCCGCCTGCTGCCCGAGCCTGGCGCTGCGGCGGGTGACTGGCATGTGGTCGAAACGCGGCGTGACCTAGTAGTCGATCCCTTTCAGGTACTTGGCTCGGAGCAGGAAGAAAAACGCATGCGGCGCGAAATGGAAGAAGACCTGGTGCAGCGCATTGTGCTCGTGTTGCGGCAGAAGAAGTAGGGCGGTATGCAGCTTCGCAACCTCTTCGCCGATCTGCCCGCGATGCTCGATGAGGAGTATTTCGAGACGATTTTGCAAACTGGGCATTTCCGTCTGGAACGCATCGCATCGCAGGGGCACGCTACACCTGCTGGACAGTGGTACGATCAAAAAGAGGACGAATGGGTGTTGCTGCTCAGTGGCGGCGCGACCTTGACGGTCGAAGGCGAGGAAGGGCCGGTGACGCTGAAACCCGGTGATTCGCTGTTGCTACCGGCGCATCGGAAACATCGCGTCGAAGCGACCGTGCCGGGAGAGAAAACGGTATGGCTGGCGCTGCACTATACTGCGGGGTAGGTTGGGCAAAGCGCAGCGTGCCCAACAATAGCGCAGGTAGCGTCTTTGGGCACGCCACTGATGCGCCTTCCCCACTTGAGAGGGTGTCGCAAAAGCCCATCCGGGGCTTTGCGACACACGGAAAGGAAAAAGT
>CAZQXF010000283.1:0-3754 GCA_964596975.1 uncultured Thiotrichales bacterium
CTTTGCTTGATCCGCGGCAGGCGTACTGGTTGCGCTACCGGCTTCGTAGCGGTAGAAAGAAATCAGCTTGTCGAGCTCCGTGGACTGCTCCTCGAGAATCTTGCTCGATACCGCGACTTCTTCGACCATGGCAGCGTTTTGCTGGTTCACGTCATCGAGCTTCATGATGGAGTCGTTAATCTGCTCCACGCCGATGGCTTGTTCCTGACCTGCGGTCGATATTTCAGCAATGATATTGCTGACCTTGGTCACCGCTTCGACGATACCTTGCAGGCTGTCGCCCGAAGCATTTACCAGGTCGCTGCCACCATGAATCTTTTTCACGCTGGCTTCGATCAGGGTCTTGATTTCCTGGGCGGCTTCGGCAGACCGCTGCGCCAGGTTACGGACTTCAGCGGCGACAACAGCGAAACCACGGCCCTGTTCGCCAGCCCGAGCCGCCTCGACCGCGGCATTGAGTGCCAGTAGATTGGTCTGGAACGCAATTTCATCGATGACGTTGATAATGTCTGCGATCTTTTTACTGTCTTCATTGATCTCGTTCATTGCCTCGATCGCTTTGCCTACGATGAGCTGACCATCAGTGGCGATTGTCTTGGCATTCTCTGATAGCTGGTTGCCTTGCTGCAGGTTTTCGGAGGTCAGCTTCACTGTCGCCGTAATCTGTTCCATGCTCGCGGCGGTTTTTTCCAGATTGGTTGCCTGCTCCTCGGCGCGTTGGGCGAGTGAGGTATTGGCCACTGAAATCTCCTTGGCACTCGACCGAACCGTATGGGTCACATGACCGATGGCGCTGTTGACCTCGACCAATTTATTACGCATTCGTTCCAGTGCGGTGAATGCAGGTCCTTCATAGTCGAGGCTGTGTTCGCTGAGGTCGCCGTGGGAAATCTGCTCCAGTGCGCCTGACAATGCTGCCGATTCAGCGCTAAGACGTCGGATCAGCGACCAGCTCAGTAGCAGGGTGGCGAGCAAAACCAGTGCAGCAAGGATGGTCTCGGCCCACAGGCGATGTTTCGCAGTGCTTGATTGTTGCTCCATTGCAGTGCTGAGCTGCTGCGTCAGCCCGTCTTCGAACGTTTTCAATGCGTTGATCTTTTGGGTCTGTTTCTCGAACCAGTCGGTGGCGTCGATACCGAAGTCGCTGTCCCGGGTCTTCGCGGTGTCGATCATGCGTGCAGTTTCAGCAAATATGGGTTGACTGGCGAGTGCTGCGTAGGCGCTGCGGGTTTTGCTGTCGGAAAAATGCTTGAACTTGCTGTTGAAAACCTGCTGTTCTGCCAACAGGGTGATGAATTTATCGCGCATCCCGGGTGCAAAACCGTTGGCGGCGAAGGTATTGGCGAGTACGGCACGGATAATGCCGGAACGCTCCTTGATGTTCATGAAATTGACTGTCGCCAGCCCCAGTCGTGATATTTCTGGTAGTACGCTTTCCGAAAACAGGGTTTCGATCAGACTGAGCAATTGGCTGTTGATGGCGGTGTACCAGGCGACAGCACGCTTTACCGGCCAGCTTTGACTTTGGATGCTGGCACGTGTCGCATCGAGCTGATCGAGTTGGACCAGCACTTCCTGCAGATCACCCGCAATACCCGGATGCAGGGCTTGGAGTTTTGCATGATCGATACTGTCGCGGAATGCGCGCAAGGTTGAATCGGTGTTACTGACATGACGTTGCAGTTTGGCGGAAAATTTTTGGCCTTTGCTGCCGAGGTATCCGGCCGACAGGCCACGCTCGATCTGCAAGTTGTGGACCAGTGCCGAGGCGGATGCGGAAAATATCGGCACTGCCTTCAATGTTTCAATATGCTGGTTATCATCGATAGCTTGAGAGAACAGATAGCCCAGCGAACCGATGAATGCAAGCAATGGAAATAATACGATGGCGGTCAGTCGTTGTCCGAAGGACAGGTGATTCAATCGCGGTATCATGATGTGCATTCCTTGTAGCCAGTCGATTGTTGTTGAATGGGATGTGGCGGCTGTTAATAGCGATATCGCCCATCTGTTATTTTTCTTGAGCTGCGCGTTTAATCCTCCACGTAGCATCTACACGGATATATGCAAGTAGAGTGCCAGGCTTATACTGCGGTGCTGAAGGTGTCGTTTTAACGACTAAAGGTGCGGCGGCAGGTCACGGGATGGGTGGCGGAAAGTAATGACAAGGCAGGTTATTGCCGTCAGATCACCCCGTTACAGAAGGAGGTGATCGGCGTCCGGTGGAGCGTCTTGCTGTTGGCTGGTTCGCCGATTTCTTTCAGCGTCAACAACTGACTCGTTGTTGACGCTGGCAATACAATTCCTATGCGTTCCCGGTATTAGCTGAACGTGGCGAGGAGTGTTCAGACGAGCCGGGTTGCAGGTCTGAACAGTCAGTTGCCGCCAGCTGGTTCAGTTTTGCTGCTGAAATAGAGCCACAAGAACCCGGAGACACCGGCGACCAGTGAGGCCAATAGAATCCCGGTCTTGGCCATCAGCAAGTCTTCCGGTTGACCTGCGAAGCCCAGTTCGGCAATGAAGATGGACATGGTGAAGCCAATGCCACCCATCAGCCCGACGCCGATCATGTGATTGAAGTTCAGCCCGGGTGGTAGTGACGTGATGCCAAGTTTGACCGCAAGCCAGGAAAAGCCGGCGATGCCGACCAGCTTGCCGATGACCAGCCCGGCTGCAATGCCGACTGAAACCGGGTGTGTGATCGTGTTGCCGAAGGCTGACCAGTCAATCGGGATGCCGGCATTGGCAAGGGCAAAGATGGGGATGACGAGATAGGCGGAGGGAAGGTGCATGCTGCGTTCCAGAATCTGCGCCGGTGCTTGCACCAGCAGCGCACCTTCTTCCAGCGCATGTACCCGTGAACGCAACTCGTCGTTTTTCACGATATTTCTTTCGCGCTGGTAAGCCTGCTTGATTTGCTCCACCAGGCGGTTGATGTGCGCCAGAAAACGGTCGGGATCGTATTTGGGACGCATCGGGATGGTGAATGCGAGAAGGATGCCTGCCAGCGTGGCGTGAACACCACTCTTCAACATGGCGATCCACAGTATGATGCCGAGCATAATGTAGGGCAGGGCGCGGCGAATACCGCCGAGATTGAGTGAGACGAGCAGTAGCAGCATCACGCCTGCAATGGACAGTGCTCCAAGGTTCAGCGTGTCCGTGTAAAACAGGGCGATGACGACCACGGCACCGAGATCGTCCACGATTGCCAGGGCAACGAGAAACATGAGTAGCGTTTTTGGTACCCGCTTGCCCAGTAATGCAAGTGTTCCGAGCGCAAAGGCGATATCGGTCGCCATCGGGATACCCCAGCCGTCGAAGGTATGGCCCTGTGGATTGATGCTGATATAGATCGCGACGGGCACCACCATGCCACCGATCGCAGCGATGATGGGCAGCATCGCCTGCTTGATATCGGCGAGTTCACCCACCAGAATTTCGCGCTTGAGTTCCAGCCCGACGACGAAGAAAAAGATCGCCATCAGCCCATCGTTAATCCAGTGATGCAGCGATTTGGAAAGCTGGAAGCCGGGAACACCGATCGTCAATGGCAGTTCCAGCAGATGCAGATAAGTCTCATGCCAGTGG
Organism: uncultured Thiotrichales bacterium; assembly: GCA_964596975.1. Taxonomy (GTDB): domain Bacteria; phylum Pseudomonadota; class Gammaproteobacteria; order UWMA-0217; family UWMA-0217; genus JALSHZ01. The sequence continues at coordinate 3,592 of CAZQXF010000283.1, forward strand.
CTGTTTGCCACATACAGCGCCGCAATGGCGCATAGCATGAGCAGCACGCCACTGGTGGTCTGTCGATGGATGAAGTCATCCAGTGGCGTCAGTACACGGTTGAATGCCTTTTCCCAGGGCGCTACGTACTCGTTTGATTTCATGTCCTTTTCCATGGCTGTAA
>CAZQXF010000284.1:0-3743 GCA_964596975.1 uncultured Thiotrichales bacterium
CTTCGGTTTCATGCCGGGATTCAGGGATTTTGATACTGGAGAAACGCACCTATCCTTAAACTCCGATGGCAGCATCGCATTGGTTCATACACTGGACAACCTTCCCCCCGAATGGATCGAGGGGTGGGACGACCAAGGGAAAGCGTCTGAACTGAAAGATACTGTCGGGGCAGGCTTCATCAGAGGATCAGAGTTTTACTCGCTTGATGACCTGCAAGAGTTCATTCTGGATGACTAACCGATTTCTGGCGAAATTGGTGCGGCCATGGCTTCCATGGCCGCTTTTTTTTGTGCGTGAAAAACTATTCCGCATCAACCAATGCGGCAATGTGACGGCAAATGTTTACCGCTTCCATGCCCAAAGCAGAAATCCCCCTACTATTCATCTGCCCCGCATTTTTGGCAATAACAACGAATAGTTGATCGACTCCCGATATTCCAACGATTTTCTTCAAACCAGTCTTCAGGAAAATCGCTGCCTACCGATAAGCAGGACAATCAGGCACGAAACTGGCTTCAACCAAGCCTATAACAATTTTCAAAAATCACGGCTTCGCATAATAAAGCGAAGACAAGACCATCGTCATTCAGGAGAAAAGTCGTGGATCTGGCTACATTACTCGGATTTATCGGTGCCTTTGGTGTCATCATTGGTGCCATCATACTCGGGGGCAGCGCAGGGATATTTTTCAACGTGCCAAGCCTCATTATCGTTATTGGGGGCACACTCACTACAACCCTGATGCAGATATCACTGCCCCAGTTTCTCAGCTCCTTCAAGATCGGCATCAAATCCTTCATGCACAAGGAACTGCCACCGGAAGAGCTGATCGAGGAAGCCGTCGAACTGGCCAACGTGGCACGCAAGGAGGGCATCCTGGCGCTCGAAGGCAAGAAAATCAGCGACGACTTTCTTGCTGCGGGTGTCCGCATGTGTATCGACGGCCATCCTGCCGACATCGTGCAAAAAATGCTCTCCAAGGACATCAACCTGGAGATTCAACGCCAAGCCACCAGCATCAAGATGTTCAAATCTGTCGAAGCATACGCCCCTGCAATGGGCATGATCGGGACGCTGATCGGCCTGGTACAAATGCTTGCCAATATGGATGACCCAAAGTCCATCGGCCCTGCAATGGCGGTCGCGCTACTAACAACTTTGTATGGCGCAGTCATCGCCAATGCCATCGCGGGGCCGATCGCGGCAAAGCTCACGGCCATCGCAGAAACAGAAAAACTCAATAAACAGCTGATTCTCGAATCGGTGAACGCCATTCAGGAAGGCACCAACCCACGCGTCCTCAAGCAGATGCTGGTTGCCTATTTGCCAGCCGAGAAACGCGAATCCGACAAAAAGAAGAAGTAAGCCGTCATGAGTGAAGAATGCGAATGTGAATGCGAAGAGTGCGAAGCGGGTATTCCGGCGTGGGTCATGACCTTCGCCGACCTGATGACGCTGCTGATGTGCTTTTTTGTTCTGCTGCTGTCCTTTTCCATCATGGATGCACAAAAATTTCAGAAAGCCGCCGGCTCACTGCGGGATGCCTTTGGTGTACAGCGCATCGTACCCGATGGAGAAATACCGCTTGGTGAAAGCATTATTGCCCAGGAGTTCTCACCCGGAAAACCTGAGTTTACGCCGATCAAGATCGTGCAGCAGAAAACCGTCGACATCATCCAGAAAGACCTCGATCGGCTGGATACCGAGTCTGAAGAAGTAAAAAATACCGTCAGTATGCTGATCAGCAAGCTCAATGACGAAGTCAAAGATGGCTTGCTGGAAATCGAGGTCGAGGAGGACACGCTGATGATTCGTATCAACGAGCAAGGCTCCTTCCCTTCGGGGGCGGCAAGGCTGGCAAAATCGTTCCTCCCGGTGCTCGACAAGATCAAGGACGTGCTGAATCAAAGCACCGGTCGGGTCATGGTCTCCGGACATACTGACAACCGCCCGATCCATACCAAACGCTACCCGTCCAACTGGGTATTGTCTGCTGATCGGGCCGCCAGCGTCGTCCACTATCTCACCAAGCACGGCTTCGCTGAGCCAGAGCGTCTGGAAATTCGGGCCTACGCGGACACCAAGCCACTGTATCCGAACGATACCCCGGCAAACCGCGCCAAAAACCGCCGCATCGAAATCAACGTTGATACCAGCGGCGATGACGGCATGTCTGAAACAGCGCTCGATCAAGCCAATGCTACAGCGGGCGACAATGATCTGCCCAGCGTCAGCCCACAAGAGGCAAGCACGACCGTTGCAACGAAGCAAGGTGAAAAATGACCACAATAGTCGACAACAAGCGCGCCTTTTTCCGCATCAACGAAACGCTCGAACTACAGGTCCGAGCGCTCGAAGAGCGTGACGCCAGCTCACTCGGGAAACTCCATCGTGAACGCTGTGCCGAGTGCGATCAAGCCAATGCCATACCGGACAAGCCGCTCGAACGACCAGCCACAATGGCGCTGGTGGGCCGCCGGTATCCGGAAATTCTGGCCTACGTACAGGAACTGGAAAGGCGGGTTCCCAAAGACGGCAATCGAACCAATACCCAGCACTTTGGTGACACTGACATATACAAACAACTGGTCAACATCAGCGGCGATGGCATACGCTTCACATTTATCGAGCCGTTCGCCAACGGAACCGTACTAGAATTGATTATTCGCCTCGAAAACGGATTCCGCTTCGTCATATTTGCCCAGGTCGTCAGGGTCGAAGAAGTGTCATCACGCAGCGGAGACTCCAGCTGGAACATCGCCGCCCATTTCACCCATATTCGCGATGACGATCAGGATGAACTCATCAAATTCCTGTTGTCACGCCAGATGGAAAGCGTGCGCGTCTCGTCGATCTGACCATGAGTGATGCAAACAACAAACGCGGCTACTTTCGGGTCAACGACAGTGTCGCGCTGGCCATTCGCCCGCTCGACGAGAAAGAATCTGCACGCGCCAACCAACTGTTCGACGAACGGCATCGCGACTTCGGCATCGTCAACGAATTTCTCATTGCCCGTGAGCGTTATCTGCCCAAACTCATCAGAATCCGCCGCCGGGATCCGGAGATTGCCGAATATATCGCCTATCTCGAAGATAAGATCCAGAAGCTCGCTGCTGCAATGGGTCGCAAGCAAGCCCTGAAAAAGGCCGTGCCCACGGATCACGTCAACCTCAGCGCCTCCGGCATCCGCTTCCACAGCGACACCCCAATGCAGTCCGGTAGCAAGGTCGAACTGACCATCACCCTATTCCCCTCCGGCGTCCCCATTCTAGTGTTCGGCGACATCATTCGCGCTGACGCCAACAGTGGCAAAGGCTGGTCCTATGTGGTCAAATTCAGCCACATCCATGACGACGACATGGAAATCCTGATCAAGCACATCCATGCGCGCCAGCTCGATGAGTTGCGCCAGAAGGCCGTGTAGGACGAAACATCCTCCCCGATGCAGAGGATGCGGTATTGCCCTCATAATCCGAAGGCGATACGCTTTACGAACAGGTAAAGCTTACTGGGGACCACCATGCCAACCTCGACACTAAGTTCAAAGTCTCAGATCGTAGTTCCCGCCGAAGTGCGCCGCAAAATGGGCATTAAACCCGGCGACCGTCTGACCGTTGAAATAGAGGGTGACCATATCGTTATTCGCAAAGCCCCAAAAACGTCAGTGGAGGCACTGAGCGAATTTCGCTCCAAACGATGGAAAGGCTTTGCAAAAGAGCTACGCCAGGCGCGTGACGAA
>CAZQXF010000285.1:0-3738 GCA_964596975.1 uncultured Thiotrichales bacterium
GAAGCGCGGAGTTTACAAATGTAAATGAGCACTTCCAACGCAGAGTTGGCGCAAATAAGGGGGTAAGCTGAGCAGTTACGTATTTTTTTCAGCAATGGCACTGCCCCTAAACCTGATTCAATAGCTCGTTCGTCCCTCGAAGGCATGCGTCAACGTTTGGCTGTCGATATATTCGAGTTCGCCGCCAAACGGGACGCCGTGGGCAATCCGGCTCGTTTTGACATCGTTGGCACGCGCCATTTCGGAAATATAATGCGCCGTCACCTCACCTTCGACCGTTGGGTTGGTGGCGAGAATAATCTCGCTGACTTCCTTGCTGCGAAAACGTTTTTCCAGCTCGTCGAGACCCAGTTCTTCGGGTCCGATGCCGTCGAGCGGAGAAATGTGCCCCATCAACACGAAGTAATAGCCGCGAAAAGCACCGGACTGTTCAATCGCCAGCACGTCTGACGGGCTTTCGACGACACACAGCAGTTGCGCATTGCGCCCGGGGTTGCTGCAGATGTCGCAGATTTCTTTTTCGGTCAGCGTGCGACATTGGCTGCAACGGCCAATTTTTTCCATCGCCTCGGCGAGCGTCGCGGACAGCCGCCGGCCGCCGTTTCGATCCCGCTCCAGCAGATGAAACGCCATGCGCTGCGCAGTCTTCGGCCCGACGCCGGGCAGGCAACGGAGCGATTCCATCAATTGTTCCAGCAGTGAGGTCGGTGCCATCGCCATGCAGTTGTTGCGTTGATCAGAACGGCAGGTTCAAACCAGCCGGCAAACCGGCGGTTACGCTGGCCATTCTTTCCTTGGTTTCGGCCTCGACCTTGGCAACCGCATCGTTGACGGCGGCGGCAATCAGGTCTTCCAGCATTTCCTTATCGTCGCCGATCATGGTGTCATCGATGGTGACACGCTTGACGGCGTGCTTACCGGTCATCACGACCGTAACCATGCCGCCACCAGCCTGGCCGGTCACTTCCAGCAACGCGATTTCTTCCTGGGCCTTTGCCATGCTTTCCTGCATTTTCTGGGCCTGCTTCATGATATTGCCAAGTCCACCTTTCACGGGCTCACCTCTTCTCTGACTATCATTAAATGGGTTTGATCGAACCTGGTACCACTTCGGCGCCCAGGTTCTCTTTCAATTGTTCCACCACCGGATCAGAAGCAATGGCTGCTTCCGCTTCCAGCTGGCGTTGTTCATTTTCCCGTTTCTCTTTTGCCGCGGGAGAATCGGGGTCTTCCTCGGTCAGTAGTATTTTCAGCTTGACCGATTTGTTGAAATATTCACTAAGCGCCTTTTCCAGTTTGGCGGTCACGCTATCATTTTTCAGGCTGTCGTGACGCTGCGACAATGCCAGCAGCACGACGCCGTCAGAAACATCCTGGAGCGTGCAGTGACTGGCGAACATCTTGGTCATGCCCGTCAGGCCGAGATGCGGGAGTATCTCGTCCCAGGAGGCAGCAGCAGGATTCGCTGGCACAGGCCTGGGCGCGGGTGCCGCCGACGCGCTGGCATCCACAACGGGCTTTTCTACCGCAGCTGGGGCGGGTACGGGCGCTGTGGTTTGCGGCTTTTGCTGCGGCACCGCCGGCGTTGTCGCTGCCTGTGGCTTGACGGCTTCGCCATCCGCAGGCCGAAATGCCAGCATCCGCAACAGCGCCATTTCCAGGCCATTGCGCTGATCGGGAATCAGCGGCAAATCGCGCCGCGCCCGCACGGCAATTTCATAGTAAAGCTGGATATCTTCCGGGGTGGTGATCCGCGCGATTTCGCTGATCGCCTCCACGTCCACACCACGCAGCGCAAGGCTGTCGGGGATGTGCTGCGCCAGCGCAAGATCGTGCAGCAAGGTGATGATACCGGCGAGCACTTGATCATAATCTGGCGCCATTTCGGCCAGCGCATCCACCAGCGTCATGACTTCGGCGGCATCGCCCTGGGCCACCGCCTGCAACATTTTTTGCAGATGCTGGCGCGACACACTGCCGAGCATCTGCCCGATTTCATCATCCTTCACCACCCCATTACCAAAGGCAATGGCCTGATCCAGCAAACTCAAGGCATCGCGCAGACTGCCATCGGCGGCGTGGGCGAGATGGCGGATCGCCGCCGTTTCGAACTCGACGTTCTCGGCCTTCAGCACCTTTTCCAGATGCCCGGAGATGCGGTCTTCCGGCACCCTTTTGAGGTTGAACTGCAAGCAGCGCGACAACACCGTGACCGGCAGCTTCTGCGGATCGGTGGTCGCCAGCAGGAACTTGACGTGCGGCGGCGGCTCTTCCAGCGTTTTCAGCAGGGCATTGAAACTGTGCGTGGAGAGCATGTGCACCTCATCGATGAGATACACCTTGTAGCGCCCCTGGGTGGGCGCATACTGCACATTGTCGAGCAATTCTCGGGTGTCATCGACCCGGGTGCGCGACGCTGCATCCACTTCGATCAGATCAACAAAACGGCCTTCAGCAATCTCCCGGCAGGCACTGCATTCACCACAAGGCTCGGAGGTGACGCCCTGCTCGCAGTTGAGGCATTTGGCCAGAATCCGCGCCAGCGTCGTCTTGCCGACCCCGCGGGTGCCAGTGAACAGATAGGCGTGATGCAGGCGTTGCTGATCAAGCGCATTGCTCATCGCCCGGACAACATGATCCTGACCGACAATTTCATTGAAGCGGGAAGGACGCCACTTGCGGGCAAGGACTTGGTAGCTCATGGGCGGAAAAGCAGACCGTGGAGGATTCAGGCATCGCAAAGGCACCTGCGATGGCCAGTAAATGAAAGACCTGCATCAGCCACACCCCGGCACCCGGGTCCACTGCTACCGTTGCTCCCTTCCGGGCCTGGCGGGGTTCGCAGCTTACCGTCGCGGGGGGACCAATGCAGGAGTGCGCAGTATAGCAATTCGATTCGGGCATAGCGAATCTGTCGAGGGGATCAGCCGATTGGAGGCAGGCTGGTTGACATGGGTCGCTTTATGGACTAAAAATAAATTCAAGTACACATCAGGACAGCCGGAGTCTATCATGCAAGTCGCCGACCATCGCGCCACCTACCAGACCCATGCGCCCCATTATTCCGATGCCGACAAGGCCGCCGCTGGACTGACCGCATTCTTCTCCATCACCAGTGAATGGGGGCTGGATACCGACCAGCAACGTACACTGCTGGGCTCGCCCGGCCGCTCCACCTTCTTCAAATGGAAGAAGCAGTTGCGCGGCCAGCTCTCCCGCGACACGCTCGACCGCATCAGCTACCTGCTGGGCATCTACAAGGCGCTGCATATTCTCTTTCCCCCGCACAGCGTGGAACAATGGCTGCGCAACCCCAACGATGCCCCCCTGTTCGGCGGTCAGTCGCCGCTCGACTACATGCTCGGCGGCTCGCTGATCGCGCTGGCCGATGTGCGCCGCTACCTCGATGCGGCTCGCGGCTAGTACAAAACCGGGTGAGAAATTCGGACTAACTCATCATGGAAGAACTGGAAAAACTCCCTCGACCAGGGACGGTACGCCCGCGTGGCAAACAATACCGCATCATCGCCACCCACTACCCACCCATCGATTTCTTCGAACGCCATGTACCGCCCGAATTGCTTGAGGCGCTGTGGGAACTCGAAGCACAAACCAACCCCCACCTCCTGGACGCAGCGGGTGACCTGCATCGCATCGCCGCCGAAGACCGGGTCAGCGGCGCTGGCGCCAGCATCGTCATGGCCGCCTTCACACATATCGGCTGGCCATCCCGCTTCA
>CAZQXF010000286.1:0-3717 GCA_964596975.1 uncultured Thiotrichales bacterium
GACCGCGCAAACCTTCAACAAGGACGTCAGCCAGCTATCCTGTTGTGCAGGCTAAGAGATACCCCCAATCCCTGCGTCGTAGGCCAGTATTGCCAGTTGCACACGGTTTCTGGCCCCGAATATATCCTGAAGTCTTTGTAGCTGGTTGCGAATGGTATTGGGCGACAAATCGAGCGCCTTGGCGATTTCCTTGTTACTCATCCCTTTGACCAGCTGCTCGAGTATCTCACGTTCCCGCGGCGATATATCAGGCTCATCAGTGGTGGAGGGGCTGCGCATGACAGCTTCGGGCCGCATTCGCCGGACCCCTGAGAACAGTGCTTGAACGAGCGAGCCTGAAACCCGGCACTCACCAGACTGAGCGGCCCTGATGGCTTCCAGAATCTGTTCTGGCGGTGTGTCCTTCAGGATATACCCACAAGCGCCATTTCGGATTGCGGTCAGAAACACATCGTTGTCATCACTTACGGTCAACATGATGATCTGAATACCCGACTGACATTCGAGAAGCCTGGGAATCGCGTCAGCACCATTGATACCGGACAAATTGTGATCGAGTAACACGACATCAGCATGATTGGCGTTCAGCCAGCCCAGCGCATTGCCAACCGAACTCAACTCTCCAACCGGATCGATATCACTTTCATCCTCTAGAATATGCCGGATTCCCTGACGAAAGATGGGATGATCATCGATCGTCAGCACTCTGATTTTTCGCAGCTGATCAATGCCCATTATCGGGCACCATGATGGACACCGTCAGGCCACCAGTCTCCGCGATCAGAAAATCGACCGTTGCATTGATCCGCCGCGCGCGGTCGTACATCGTAGTGATACCCTGCCCAGCTTCTATACTCGCATTTTCCAACCGCCGCCCGCGGTCTGAGATCTCCAGCATACAACCAACACCCGGCGGGTGATGCCGAAGCCTTAACCACGCCTCAGATGTCCCGCTGTGTTTTGCCACGTTCAACAAGGCCTCCTGAGTAATCCGCAACAATTCTCGCTGAACCCGGCGAGGGAGCATCAACCGCTCATTGGGAAACTCGGCATGAACAACAAAGTCATGGCTACGCTCGAATCGTGTCACGACATCCGCCAGCACCTCGGCAAGATTCTGCCCATCAGGTATGCGCAGCTCGGATATGCCCTCACGGATCGCTGTCTGAGCCTGCTCCAGCAGCGGACGAATACTGTCGAGCCGATTGATCAATACCTTCTGGTCGGCATTTTTTTCAACCATTTTTGTAAATGAGTGCAATTCAAGAGACAAGCCGTTGATCACCTGCGCCATGTCATCATGTAACTCATTGCTGATTCGCTGACGCTCTTCCGCCAACGCCAGTTGCCGGATCTTGTTATGGATATCAGCGGTGTTGATTGCAATCAACAACTGATTGGCAATTCGCCGCTGTAGCATTACTTCGAAGCTGTCGAAGTAACACGTCCTGCTTTTGAAGCTGCACAGCAAGCCCCGAGGAATACCGTTACCCCCGACCGGAACAATAATGGCGCTGCGTACATCCAGCGCTTTCAGCTTCTCGTGAATATCGGTATCACAAAATCGGTCATCCCCAGGCTGTGGAGTATATCCCTGTGGTCCTTCACCGAGATTTTTTTCCAGATCCTTGATCAACAAGTATAGCGCCCGGTGCCGCTTTCTTACCAAGTCGACCAGCGCTGCCGTGCGCCCCTTCAGCGGAATCTTCAAGCCAGGCACAATATCGCTGCCATATTTTCCAGCACAGCTCCGAACAACGACGCAATCATCTTCCGGGTCCGTCAATTCCAGATACCAACTGAAATCGGATTTCAATAGCCGGTGAGTTTCCCTGACAGCGTTGTTCAGAATGTCATCCAGCTCGCCGAAACTCGATATTCTCAACCCGATATTGAACAATGCCTGCGCCGCATCCCGTTCACGCCGGATGTCACTCGTCCGCGCGGCATTCTGTATGGCGGCATCCATGTAGACCCCGAGCCCTGATAAATCTGACAAATAACGTTCGGAATAGGCTCTCCCCGGAGCAGAGATCAGCTGCAACATGCCATGAACCGTATCGTTGGAGACAATCGGCAAGCACATCATGTTCTGCCGGGTAGACAGTTGAACGCCCGTAGCCGCCAGTACGGCCTCTTGTAGCTGCTCATGGTACAGCGCGGCCACCTCTGATATTTCCATGACACCAAATCCGTAGCCGATCTTGCCAGGCGCCAGCGGCGTCCCCGGCTTCAGCACATTTGCCTGAATGCCATGAACCTGCAACACACTGACCGCACCGCCATCGCGTTGATCTCGGTAGGTCAACAAGGCCATTTCAGCATGCGTATGGGACACCACCAGTTTGAACATGCGCTCAACGACCGACTGGTGCTCCTTGCGCTGACTGAACTCATTCGCCACCCGATGGCACAGGCGGACACTGTTGGCATGTAGTTGACGGATCTGTCGGTATCTGAAAAACAGAACGGCAACAGCCAGTAGCGAAACCAGCAGCAAGATTATGAGTGTCGCTATCAACATGGACCGCCAGACATCACCACGTCCCGATTGGTTGATTGCAAACCCGGCACCCGGACAATTTGGCAGCTGGCTCTATTTTCTCAGCAGATGGCGACATCATTGCCAGACCAGACAAGCTCTTGCTGCTGCCATGGTGGCATGGCACCAGCAAGAGGCCATCTTCGATTACTTCTCGATTGCATAGTCAATGATCGATTGCTGCGCTACGGCAACGGGACCAGACATAACCACTGCAATTTCACCCCCGAACATTTTCCCCAGCAGACCAGCATTCATTGCACTGATATAGGTCTTGCCATCAGATTTTTCGAAAACACTGATCGTACAGGGCATCATCACGGAAACAAACTTGTTCTTGTCATCCTTCAGAATACGGTAAGCATGATCAGCCTGACACATGTTGACCAGTCTGATAGGCGGGAGTTCGCCGCCACCATGTTTCTTTATCGACTGGTTCAACTTCGTGATGCTGGGCACGACCCAACCAATTTCAAGCGCTTTGGTTTTCAGCCTTTCTGCGGTTTCATCCACGCCATAAGGACTCAGAGTCTCCGTGGTCATCATACCAGGCGCAACATTCCATCCGATAATCGCTGTCAGAATGATGCCCGTAATTATTCCAATAATCATTGTCGATGCTTTCATTGCCTACTCCTCTTGATAAACCGGTGAGATTTACTGTTCGAATATCGGCACGCCTGCTCAGAAATACAGCACTTGGGTACTGTGCGGAGTCCAAATCACGATGCTGACATTCAAATATTTCATGCAGGAGCCCAAGGGACTCCTGCTACGATGAAAACAGGATAGATGAGATAACGCCCGCCATGCGCGTTCAGGTACATATGACCGATTGGACGTACACATGAACGTGTATAAATGTACCGGAGTGGATTTCTGCTCAGGTGGCGCGAGGCTCGCGCCGGGCTTTGGATTGACAAGGAGATTTGCAGCAGAGCGAAATGACGAAACGTATTTCCGATAGAGAATGTTGCAACGCCTATCCAGGGCGTTGCAACATGAATTTTATTCCGCTGCCGGACACACGGAGCACGACGGGGTCGCTAAGTGGGTATTCTCCCCTCTCTCAGATGCAACAAGCGAATCAGTCTTGAATCTGACAGGGGGTTACTTTTCCAGCTGGCTCACATCCCGCACGGCGCCGCGCGATGCCGATGTCGACATCGCCGCAT
>CAZQXF010000287.1:0-3710 GCA_964596975.1 uncultured Thiotrichales bacterium
AAAACCCCTTGTAGATTCAAAGAACAAGCGAGGGCTCGTCAATCCGGTGAGAAATTCGGGCCAGGTAACGGAATGCTGATCGCTTCCTGCGGTCGGCAGAATCAATACAAGGATTCCGGACCCCTTCCAGGGAAGGCGACACCGGAACGGTATCAAGGATGCTGCTGTCTTCGTTAACACCAATACGTTTGCCCCCCGTAGACAGAATGGTTATGTCGACAAGCCCCCCGCAACGGGTGTTCTGTCCAGCTATCCATTCCCGTTTGTGGTGGAGGCGAATGAACTCAGAACCCGGGGGAGATTTAGACTGTGAAACTCCAAGAGCGTCCGCAAGGGCGATCCGTTGCCGATGAAGTGCGCATCGGTGAAGCAGTACATACCGCGCTGGAACAGTATTTCGATATGCTGAAAGGGCTCGATCCGGATGGCCTGTACGATTTGGTCATCTCCGAGGTTGAGCGGCCACTGTTTCAATGCGTGATGTACCATTGTGATGGCAATCAGACCAAGGCCGCGCGTATTCTTGGTATCAACAGGGGTACTTTGCGGAAAAAACTGAAGCGCTATCAAGTCAACTGATCTGCCGCAACGGCAGACAGGTCCACCTCAATCACGGTGCCCCCGAAGCGGGGGCACCTGCAGAAAGAACTCTAGGATATCTTCCGACACCTTGAACCGGCGCGTTGTCGCACCGAACTGGCGTATCGTGTCGTCGCTGACTGTACGGCCATACCACTGGTGACCACCCCCTTCCACTACCGTAGCGCGCAGCAGCTGGCCGCTATCGGCATGACAATTTTCCTGAATTATCTCCAGCCCGCTGGTATCGGTGCGGTGTTGCTGACTGCAAGCGTGAAATCTCCCCACCTGCTTCCAATGCTGGACGAGGTCGTCGAAGCCGAGAATTGATGCTTCGGCACTGGCCATCAGGCTGTTGGGCGTGGTGCCACCAGTAAACGGGATAATCGGGTCTGCGGTGCCGGCGATCAGATAGAGCGATGGGATTGCATCGATGTAGGACTGCTGAAATATGCGCAAACCCATGGTGGCGATCAAGGTTGCCACGGCACGGAAACGGCCTTCGAGTTCGCAAATCAGGCGTTGAGACAGGAAACCGCCATTGGAAGCGCCGACCAGAAAAATCGCATCCTCATGCAGCGGCTGGCTGCCGAGCAGCTGTTCGATCAGCGCCTCGATAAAACCAACGTCATCGACATCGTCGTCTTCATCGCGGCCATCGCGCCAGAGACCATCCACCGCATCCGGGAATACCAGTGTCATGCCCGATGCCTGAGGCAGGTCAGCGAAGCCGCTGGTGCGTGCCATGATCGAGCCGCGTTGCGTCGCGCCATGCAGGCCGATCAGCAGCCGACCGTCGGGACTCTCTGGCGTATGGATGATATAGCGCCGCTGGCGACCGTCGAAGGTGAGTTGTTGGCGTTGGTATTGGCTAGAGGCAGGCTGCATGCAATCAATCAAAAGAGAGGATATTTGACGGCTCTATATGGTCTCGCCCGTCGCTGACGGAAAAACGGCGAGCGACGAGGTGATCGGCTATAATACGCCTCTTTTTTCGAGCAGGTGCCACAATCATGTCCGAGCCTCAAGCCTATCCCGTACGCCGTGCGCTGATCAGCGTTTCCGACAAATCCGGCGTTGCCGATTTTGCCCGTTTTCTGGTTGATCAGGGTGTCGAAATTCTCTCCACCGGTGGCACTGCGGCGCTGCTGGAAAAAGAAGGCATCGCCGTGACCGAGGTGTCGGACTACACCGGTTTTCCGGAAATGATGTCAGGCAGGATCAAGACGCTGCATCCGAAGATCCATGGTGGCATTCTGGGACGCCAAGGGGTCGATGAGTGGGTGATGCAGGAACATGATATTGGACCGATCGATCTGGTTGTTGTGAACCTCTATCCGTTCGAGGCCACGGTGGCGAACCCTGATTGCACACTGGAGGACGCGATTGAAAATATTGACATTGGCGGTCCGGCGATGCTGCGTGCGGCTGCGAAGAATCATGCTCGCGTCAGCGTCGTTGTTGATCCACAGGACTATGCCGCTATCGAGCAGGTGATGCGCGACCATGCAGGCATGGTGCCCGAGGCGACCCGCTACGAGTTGATGGTCAAGGCTTTCGAACACACGGCGCGCTATGACGGCATGATTGCCAATCATTTTGGCCGCATTGCCGCCGATGGCTCGCGCAGCGAATTTTCCCGCACCATCAATTTGCAGTTCAACAAGGCGCAGGACATGCGCTATGGCGAAAATCCACATCAGAAAGCAGCATTCTATGTCGAGCCAAACCCTGCCGAAGCTTCTGTCGCCACGGCGACGCAGCTACAGGGCAAAGAGCTGTCGTACAACAATATTGGTGATACCGATGCGGCGCTGGAATGCGTCAAACAATTCGAGCGGCCGGCTTGTGTCATCGTCAAGCACGCCAACCCCTGTGGTGTTGCTGTGGATGACAGCATCCTGGCGGCCTATGACCGCGCCTTCGCCACCGATCCCACCTCGGCATTCGGCGGCATCATCGCCTTCAATCGGGAACTGGACGAAGCCACTGCAAAAGCCATTGTCGAGCGCCAGTTCGTCGAAGTCATTATCGCGCCGGCGGTATCGGCGGCTGCGCGGGAAGCCGTTGCTGCAAAGAAAAACGTGCGCCTGCTCGAATGCGGCGAATTCGGCCCGAGCGTACCATCACTCGATTACAAACGCGTCGTCGGCGGTTTGCTGGTGCAGGAGCGTGATCTTGGCATGGTCACCGCAGCCGACCTGAAGGTGGTCACCGAATTGGCGCCGACGGATCAGCAGATGCAGGACCTGTTGTTTGCCTGGAAAGTGGCGAAATACGTCAAGTCGAATGCCATTGTCTATGTGAAAGACCAGATGACGATCGGTGTTGGCGCTGGCCAGATGAGCCGTGTCTACTCGGCGAAAATTGCCGGTATCAAGGCGCAGGACGAAAACCTGGAAGTGCCCGGATCAGTCATGGCCTCCGATGCCTTCTTCCCTTTTCGCGATGGCATCGACGCCGCCCATGAAGCCGGTATTACCGCAGTGATTCAGCCAGGTGGCTCAATGCGCGACGACGAGGTGATTGCCGCCGCCAATGAGCATGGCATGGCAATGGTGTTTACGGGGATGCGGCATTTTCGGCACTGAGTCCCCCTTCGGCTCCGCTCAGGGACCGCCCTTCGGCTCCGCTCAGGGGCCGGGGGCGGTCCCTGAGCGGAGCCGAACGGCGAGTGCTGTTTTCATGTCGTCGGTTGATACCGGGTGCACTAGCACCGCGTGCACGGGGAATAACTGCTTCAGTTTATCGACGTATTCGCGTTCTTTTTTGCTGACCATCACCACTACCTTTGCATCGGGTGCGTAGCGTTGTAGGCTGGCGAGCAGGGTATCGAGGTTGGAGACATTGACGCCGGCGTAGTTATTGCCATAGCCATAGAAAAATTCAGCAACGACGATAGCGGGTGGTGTTGATTTCAGCTTGCCGATGGCTTTGCGCTGAGACATGAATTTCATCTCTTCGAAACCCAGCTCTGCATATACCGAGGACATTTTCGGGTGGGCGGATGATTCGATAATCGAGTAGAGAATCGGTTTGCTCATGGGATTGGATTACCAAACTGGTAACTATTCAGTAGGTAGAAAAATAGAACCGTAACTGCTCAGATTGCCGCTGAAACGCGTCAGATC
>CAZQXF010000288.1:0-3701 GCA_964596975.1 uncultured Thiotrichales bacterium
ACTGGCGGCGGAACTGGCGGCGGAACTGGCGGCGGAACCGGCGGCGGCACTGCTGGCGATACGGGTACGAGGTACGGCGACATCGTTTCTGGAACTGGTGCATTGAACCCTGCGTTGTGGCTGCTTCCCTTGTTGTTGAGGGGCATGCGCCGGCTGCGGGGAAAGTCTGGCACGTCCGCCGCTGTGATTGGCGCCGGGCTACTGGCTTTGAACATTGCGGTACCGACACCGGTGCTGGCTGAAGGTAATCAGTGGTATATCGGTATCGGCGCGGGTGCGTCGAATCTCGATCCCGACACTCGCAGAACGCCTGTCAAGGTCACCGATGAAACCGACTATGGCTACAAGATCTTTGCCGGTCGCGAGCTATCTGATCATGTGTCGGTAGAAGGTTTCTGGGCAGATCTGGGTGAGGCAGGCATAGGGCCAGGTAACGTTGGTCAGGTTGAGTACAACACTTATGGTGCATCGCTGCAGGTATCGTTGCCGGAAAATAACCCCGGATTTTCGACTTTCCTCAAGGGTGGGGTAGTCGGTCTGCATGCAACCTCCAACCTGCCGCACCACACCGATGAAAAGTTCCAGGTCTATGGTGGTGCTGGTGCTGAATACCAGATGGAAAACGGGTTTACCGTGCGAGGTGAGTACGAGTACTACACCAAGGATGCTCAGTTGGTGTCATTTAGTCTCATCAAGCGTTTCGGTGGCGACTATGAAGAGTTGGTCGACGAAAATGCACCGGTGATTCGTCAACCGCTCGACACTACCTCGCCCATCAGTGACCGGGATCACGACGGCGTTTCCGACATTAAGGACCGCTGCCCGGCCACGCCTGATGGTGCTCCGGTGAATGAGAAAGGTTGCCCCGCTTTTGTTGGTGTCATGAATGGCATTCATTTCGCCACCAACTCAGCACGTTTGAAACCTGAAGCACGGGGTGTGCTTGACAAGATCGCAAAAGCAGTCAAGGCGTACCCGGGTAAGAAATTCGTCATCGTCGGTCACACTGACAATGTCGGTAGCCCGGCGGCCAACAAGAAATTGTCGATAGCACGAGCCCGTACCGTGGCGAAATATCTGGTACTTCGAGGCGTACCCGCCAGCCAGCTTCGCTATGGCGGCTACGGTTCTAGCAAACCGGTTGCCACCAACTCGACACCCGAAGGCCGTGCCAAGAATCGTCGGGTTGAGATCCTGATGCTGAAGCAGTAGGTGATTGCAAGATCGGGAGACCGCTGGTCACGGCCTCCCGTTTAACCTCTGAAAATGACCGATGAATATTGACCGGCAAGCAACCCTTGCCGGTCTTTTTTATTTGTAACTCAGCGCTATAACGCCAGGGGCAGGTATACTCCCTGCTGAATTTCCAGTCAGGGGGCCGAGTTGTCCGATGTGTGGTATTTGCGGTGAGTTTCGTTTCGATGCGCAGTTTGCGAATCTGGATCTGGTTCGGCGGATGACCGAGCGGTTGCGTCCGCGCGGCCCCGACGATGAGGGATTGTTTGCTGATGGGGCGGTGGCGTTTGGCCATCGGCGGCTTGCAATCATCGATCTCAGCCCACGTTCGCACCAGCCCTTCGTTGATCTCGAAACCGGGTTGACGATTGTCTTCAATGGCACGATCTACAACTATCCCGAGCTGCGTGAAAAATTGATCGCCCGTGGTCATCGCTTTACCTCCAGCGGTGACACCGAGGTGATCCTGAAGGCTTATGCCGAGTGGGGCAGCGATTGCGTCGCCCGGCTCCATGGGATGTTTGCGTTTGCCATCTGGAATGCACGTGAGCAGTCATTGTTTCTGGCCCGTGATCGCCTTGGCATCAAACCGCTCTATTTCGCGCATGATAGCGATACTTTCCGCTTCGCTTCGAACACGCAGGCATTGCTCGAAGCCGATGATATCGATACCTCGATCGATTCTGTGGCGCTGCACAACCTGTTCATGCTGCATGCAGTCGTACCCGCGCCGCGCACCATTCTGAAGGGTATTCGCAAGCTGGCGCCAGGCCACTGCATGATGGTCAACCGGATTGGCGATGTGCGGGAATGGCCGTACTGGACGCTGAAAGCGCGTCGCCCGGAGGCGCACTACGATGAGATCGAATGGCGCGACATGATCCACGAAGCACTGAAAAAGTCGGTGGATCGCCGTTTGAAGATTGCCGATGTACCAGTGGGCGTACTGCTTTCGGGGGGGCTGGATTCCAGTCTGCTGGTGGCGCTGCTGGCGGAGCAGGGTGCCAAGAACCTGAAAACGTTCACGATCGGTTTTGAAGATCAACCTGAAGAGAAAGGCAGCGAGTTCGAATTCTCCGATCCGGTGGCGGCAATGTACGGCACCGAGCATCACAAGTTTCACGTGCCCAATGCGGATGTGCTCAAACGACTGCCCGAAGCCGTCAGGGCCATGTCTGAACCAATGTTCGCGCAGGATGCAGTGGCTTTCTACCTTCTGTCCGAGCAGGTCTCACAGCAGATCAAGGTCGTGCAGTCAGGGCAGGGCGCAGACGAGGTGTTCGCCGGCTACTTCTGGTATCCGCAGATGAACGACGCCGAGGGATCGCCAATCGAGCGTTTTCGTCCCTACTATTTCGACCGCAGCCATGATGAATATCTGGAGATGGTCGACGCAAGATATGCGGGCAAGGATTACACTTCCGCGCTGATCGAGGAGAAACTCGACAGCATCGAGGCCGACAGCTTCATCGACCGGGTGTTGGCGCTGGATGTGACGACCCTGATCGTCGATGACCCGGTCAAGCGTGTAGACAATATGACGATGGCCTGGGGGCTGGAAGCACGGGTGCCGTTTCTCGATCACGAACTGGTCGAACTGGCGGCCAGCATGCCGCCCGAATACAAGCTGGCCGAGGGCGGCAAGGGCGTGCTCAAGGCCATCTCGCGCGAACTGCTGCCAGCCAAGGTCATCGACCGGCCCAAAGGATATTTCCCGATGCCTGCGCTGAAATACGTGCGCGGCGAGTTCCTGGAATTCATGCGTGATGTGCTGAATTCGCAGCGCGCGCGTGAACGTGGCTTGTACCAGCGCAGCTACGTCGAAAAACTGCTGGCAGAGCCGGACCAGCACCACACCGCCATCAAGGGTAACAAGCTGTGGCACCTGGCGGCGCTGGAGTTCTGGTTGCAGCAACAGGGGTTGTAACACCGCGCAAATGCTTCAATGACAAACGGGTAATGGAATTTTCATCCAAAGCCCTTACACTGCACGCTAACCAGAGAGCAAATCTCTCTGATCAGATTGGTCGGGCCGGTCGCAAATGCCGGTCTCAAACAGAATTTATCAAGAGGTATTGATTGATGGACGTATTGGATCGAATCAAAGAGCAGGTCGAGTCAAACCCGGTCATTATTTATATGAAGGGTACGCCGCAGATGCCGCAGTGTGGCTTCTCCAGCCGCGCGGCGGAGGCGATGAAGAAAGCGGGTGTCGAGTTTGCCTATGTAAATGTGCTTGCCGACCCTGAGATTTTCGAGAACCTGCCACGCTTCGCTGACTGGCCTACTTTCCCGCAGGTGTACATCAATGGTGAGCTGGTAGGTGGCTGCGACATCACGCTGGAGCTGGCTGAGCGCGGTGAGTTGCAGAAGATGATGCAGGAAGCGGCAGCGAAGAAGGAAGAAACGTAACTACTCAGCGCCCCAGTCCGCTGTGCGGGCACACACCGAAAAGTAACGAAATG
>CAZQXF010000289.1:0-2807 GCA_964596975.1 uncultured Thiotrichales bacterium
AAATTTTGACGTATTGCTGCCGTAGTCTCTTTGCAAAGACGGTGAGAGTGAGATGATGGGTAGGATACCGGGCCGTGTCGGCCCGGTATCCGGTCTTGCTTGAGGTGCCGAGCGCTTTACTTGGTCTTCGTGCCGTGGATGTCGATGACGGCGCGGCGGTTCTTGGCGCGGCCTTCGGCGGTGCTGTTGTCGGCGATAGGCTGGTCTTCGCCAGCGCCTGCCGTCGAAATCAGCGCTGGGTTGACGCCGCGGCTGATCAGGTGGGATGCAACCGCTTCGGCGCGTTTCTCGGACAGTTTCTGGTTGTACTCACGTGAGCCGATGCTGTCGGTATGGCCGGTGATCTTGATCTCGCTCACGGTAGCGAATGTTTTCAGCTGTTCGATGATGTTGTCCAGCGCTGCCCGATCCTCAGCGGTCAGATCGGCCTTGTCGAAGTCGAAGAATGCCATGCCGTCGAGCGTGACGGTTTCGATGACGGGCTTCGTCGGTGCGGGCGGAACGGGTGCGGGCTCGGCTGGTTTTGCGACTGGCTTGGGCTTTGGTTTTGCCGCTGGCTTGCCGCAAGCTTCGGTCCAGTCATCCTTGGTCCAGCTGCTGTTCTTGATGCAGTTGCCGAAGGAATCGCGTGCGTTGCTGCCATCGCTGGCCATTACATAGCCGCCAGCCAGTGCGTTGCTGGCTGGGCTGCCAGCGAGTACGGCGAGGGTGAGCAGGGGAATCGTCTTGCTGGAAAGTTTCATTTTCATGGCGCGGAGCCTCCTTGAATGCCTGATGCGTGTTGTTGTCTCGAATAGCTTGAGCGGTGGAGTGGTGCGGTGTTTCCGGGGTGGCAAGGCATCGAGTGGACTGCCATTCCAACTGGCTACTGACCGCATCCTCTGCAAACAATGGCGATAATACTAGTTTACAATGCGCTGGAATGCGAATGGTTAGCCCCATTTTGGCGATTGGCTGGCAGCTCGCGTGGCCGGTATTATCGATGATCAGACGAGAATTTCTCGGAGGATCGCGCTGAGACGTTTTTTACGGCCTTTATTTCTCTATGCAGTAGGTGGTGCTTCTGTGATAAAATCCGCCTTCCTGCCTCAATTTAGCACCTGTCCAGGGAAGTAATGGCCGATTTTGCCAAAGAAGTCCTCACGGTAAACCTCGAAGACGAAATGCGTCAGTCCTATCTGGACTACGCCATGAGCGTCATTGTCGGTCGGGCGCTGCCCGATGTCCGTGATGGACTCAAGCCCGTACACCGCCGCGTCATCTATTCGATGAGCGAGTTGCACAACGACTGGAACAAGCCCTATAAGAAGTCTGCGCGCATCGTTGGTGATGTCATTGGTAAGTATCACCCGCACGGGGATACCGCGGTGTACGACACCATCGTGCGCATGGCGCAGCCGTTTTCGATGCGCTACATGCTGATCGATGGTCAGGGCAACTTTGGCTCGGTCGATGGTGACTCACCTGCTGCCATGCGTTACACCGAAATTCGCATGGCGAAGATCACCCATCAGCTGTTGGCTGATATTGACCGCGAAACGGTCGATTTTATCGCCAATTATGATGAGTCCGAGCATGAACCCAAGGTGTTGCCGACGCGCGTTCCGAACCTGCTGGTCAATGGGTCTTCGGGGATTGCCGTGGGGATGGCCACCAATATCCCCCCGCACAACCTCACCGAGGTCGTGAACGCCTGCTTGCATCTGCTCGATGTGCCGGAAGCGACGGTCGATGAGTTGATGGAACATCTGCCCGGGCCAGACTTCCCGACTGCCGCGATTATCAACGGCGCGCAGGGTATTCGTGAAGCCTACCGAACCGGTCGCGGGCGAATTTATCTGCGTGCCCGGGCGCACATCGAATCGGATGAGAAGAGCGGTAAGGATACGATCATCGTGACCGAGCTGCCTTATCAGGTGAACAAGGCACGGCTGCTGGAAAAGATCGCAGAACTGGTCAAGGAAAAGCGCATCGAAGGCATTACCGAGCTGCGTGACGAGTCCGACAAGGACGGCATGCGCATGGTGATCGAGCTGCGGCGTGGCGAGATGGGCGAGGTGGTGCTCAATAACCTTTATAAGCAGACGCAGCTGCAAACCGTGTTCGGCATCAATATGGTGGCGCTGGAGGAGGGTCAGCCGAGGCTGATGAATCTGGTGCAGATTCTGTCGGCTTTCCTCAAGCATCGCCGCGAAGTGGTGACTCGCCGCACGGTCTACGATCTGCGCAAGGCGCGCGAACGCGCCCATATCCTCGAAGGGCTGGCGGTGGCGCTGGCGAACATCGATGAAGTCATTGCGCTGATCAAGTCGTCGCCAACGCCGGCCGAGGCCAAGCAGGGGCTGGTCGAGCGTGTCTGGCAGCCGGGTGTCGTCACCGACATGTTATCCCGCTCCGGCGCATCGGCAACGCGGCCTGAAGACCTCGAAGACGAATACGGGCTGAAAGAGGATGGCTACCACCTGTCGCCAGTGCAGGCGCAGGCCATACTCGATCTACGCCTGCATCGACTGACCGGGCTGGAAAAAGACAAGATCGTTGCCGAATATCGTGAATTGCTGGAAAAGATTCACGACCTGCTGGAAATTCTCTCCAACCCCGATCGGCTGACCCAGGTTATCCGCGAAGAGTTGCAGGCACTGATCGCCGGGTTTGGTGATGAGCGCCGTACCGAGATTGTCGAAGTACATCAGAATCTGTCGCTGGAAGATCTGATCACCCAGGAAGATGTCGTCGTCACGATCTCCCATGCCGGCTATGTCAAGGCGCAGCCGCTTGATGATTATGAGGCGCAACACCGTGGTGGA
>CAZQXF010000289.1:2817-3694 GCA_964596975.1 uncultured Thiotrichales bacterium
ATCTTCGCGGCCAAGTGCAGGAAGAGGCAACTAGGCTGCGCGAGCAAACACTTTCCTTGTTGCGGGCACGCGATGAATACCGTCTGGCCGTCGCCGGTTTCCGGCAACAAATCATCACTTGGCAAGGGCAAGTCGGCGACGCGCATCAAGGATGAAGATTTCATCGAAAAGCTGTTCGTGGCCAATACCCACGACACGATTCTCTGCTTCTCCAGTGCTGGCAAGGTCTACTGGTTGAAGGTGTACGAAGTGCCATTGGGTTCGCGCGCAGCGCGTGGCCGGCCGATCATCAATCTGCTGCCGCTGGAAGAAGGCGAACAAATTCAGGCGGTGCTGCCGGTTCAGGAATATGCCGAGGATAGTTATGTGCTGCTTGCTGCCCGCAGCGGCACGGTCAAGAAAACGCCATTGTCGGAATTCTCGCGGCCTCGCAGCAGCGGCATTATCGCGGTCGATCTGCGCGACGGGGACAGCCTGATTGGTGTGTCGCTGACCAATGGTGAGCAGGATGTCATGCTGTTCAGCAATGCGGGCAAGGCGATTCGTTTTGCCGAGAGCGATGTGCGTCCGATGGGCCGGACGGCCTGCGGGGTTCGTGGCATTCGTCTGGGCGATGGTCAGCGGGTCATTGCGCTGGCAGTGATCGACCAGGACACCGATGCCAGAGTGGTTCTGGCATCTGAGAATGGCTATGGCAAGCGCACCCGTGTCGACGAGTTCTCGGTGCAGAATCGTGGTGGCCAGGGTGTGATTGCGATGCGCCTGTCCGAGCGCAACGGCGATCTCGTTGGTGCCGTGCTGGCCGAGGAAGAGGATGAGATCATGCTCATCACCACCAAGGGCACACTGGTGCGCACGGCGGTGGCGGGCATCTCCG
>CAZQXF010000290.1:0-3661 GCA_964596975.1 uncultured Thiotrichales bacterium
AATGGGGCAGGTTTGTCCACGATGCTTCGCTGTGTATTGAGCAGGTTGTTGGCCTTCACCGGAACCTCAGCCATTTATAGAGTTCGGTCAGCAGCAGAATGGGTAGCGCAACCATTGCGATCATGCCCCACTCACGCCAGCCCAGCGGCACCGTGTGCAGCGCATTTTGCAGCACCGGCAGGTACACCGCGCATACCTGCAAGCCGATGGTAAAAGCCCAGGCAGTCAGCACCCAGGGGTTGGTGAAAAATCCGATTCGCGGCAATGGCTCGCGCAGGGCGCGGAAATTGAACACGTTCATTTTTTCCAGCACGATGATACCGGTAAATGCCACCGTCTGGGCGAGCATGGCAGGGTGGTCGGCACCACTTTGCAGATAGTGGTGAAACAGCCAGAGCGTTGCCCCGCCAATATAGGTACCCAGCACCAGAATCATCAGAAAACCCGCACGGTCCAGAATGGGTTCATGTACGCTCCGGGGTGCTCGTTGCATGACGCCTTTTTCGGCGGGCTCCAGCCCGAGCGCCACCGCAGTCATGCCATCGGTGACCAGGTTCATCCACAAGATCTGCACCGGCAGCAGAATCAGCGGGCCGCCGAGGAGAATATTGATGAAAATCGCAAATACCTCTCCGGTGTTGGAAGAGAGCAGATAGCGGACGAACTTCTGGATGTTGTCGTATTGTCGACGCCCTTCCTTTACCGCGCCGACAATCGACGCAAAATTATCATCGGTCAGCACTATGTCGGCAGCGCCCTTGGCGACATCGGTGCCGCGTTTGCCCATGGCAATACCGATGTCGGCTTTTTTCAATGCTGGCGCGTCGTTGACGCCGTCACCCGTCATCGCGACGATGTCGTCGAGCTGTTGCAACAGAGTGACGATTCGCAGCTTGTGTGCCGGTGTGGTGCGGGCGAACAGTACATCCGAGCCGAGCAGCTTCAGCAGTGCCTGGTCATCCAGCGTATCCAGTTCCTGGCCGGTGATGGCACGGTTGGCGTTCATGCCGATACTGTGGGCGATGGCCAGAGCGGTAGCTGCCGCATCGCCGGTGATCATGATGGGGCGGATGCCGGCACTTTTTGCCAGCCGGATCGCCTGGGGAACTTCGGGGCGCGGCGGATCGATGATGCCGACTACGCCCAGCAGGGTCAGATGATTTTCTACTGCTTCTGCATCGAGCGGGATACCTTGCGGCAGGCTGCGGCGGGCGATCGCCAGTGTGCGCAGTCCGACACGGGCCATTCTGGTATAGGCGGCAACGACATCATGGCGATCCTGATCTGTCAGCTCGCGTTCGTGATCGTGATCGAAAATACGCTCGCATCGCTCCAGAATCACCTCGGGGGCGCCTTTGGAATAAGCGATCATGCCTTCCTCGCCATGTTCGATCAGCGTCATTCGTTTGCGCGTGGAATTGAAGGAAAATTCGCTGACCGCCTTGGCATCATCGGGCGGGTTTAACCATGCTTTGTAGGCGGCCACAATCAGCGCGGCTTCGGTGGGTTCACCGAATTCGTGCCAACCCTGCGCATCTCTGGTGACTTTGGCGTGATTGCAGCGCAAGCCGGCATCCAGCAGAAGCATCAGGTCGGGGTGGTGCAGATACGATATTTTTTGATGATTTCTTTCAAAATGGCCGGCGGGATCGTAGCCGTTGCCGGTGACTTCGACGAACCCGCTGCGCAGCCAGATATATTCGACCGTCATTTCATTCTTGGTCAGGGTGCCGGTTTTGTCGGTGCAGATAATGGTCGCCGCGCCCAGCGCCTCGGCCGCTTGCAGCCGGCGCAGCAAAGCACGGTGACGCACCATGGCGCGGATGCCAAGGGCGAGCGAAATGGTCACCACCGCAGGCAATCCCTCGGGTACCACGGCCACGGCGAGGGCGACGCCGGTCAGAAACATTTCCAGCAATGGTTTGCCGAGCAGCCAGCCGGTCACGGCGACGACAATGGAAATGGCGACAGAAATGACACCCAGCTGTTTGCCGAGGTAGGCCAGTTTGCGCTGCATGGGCGTCGTCACGTTGCCAATGCGCTGGGTGAGCAGGGCAATGCGGCCAAATTCGGTGTGCATTCCCGTGGCCACGACTGTCCCCAGACTGCGGCCATTGGTCACGTTGGTACCCATCCAGGCCATGGAGCGGCGTTCGGCAACGGGCGTGTCTTCGGCAACTGCCTCGGCCTGTTTGTTGACCGAGCCGGACTCCCCGGTCAATGCCGACTCATCGAGTTTGAGATTGATGGGGGCGATGAGGCGGATGTCGGCGGGCACGCGGTCGCCGATTTCCAGCACGACGATGTCACCCGGCACCAGCTGTGCCGAATCGATTTGCCGCTCCTGGCCGTCACGGATGACTTTGCATTGAGGCGACAGCATTTTCTGCAATGCCTGCAACGCTTCTTCCGCTTTCCACTCCTGCACGAAGCCGAGAATGCCGTTCAGAATCACGATGGCCAGAATGGTGATGGCATCACCCTTTTCACCAACCGCCACGGACACGACCATCGCCAGCATGAGAATGCCAATCAGCACATCGAAGAACTGTCGTGCGAGTATCTGGTACCAGTGGACAGTCTGCGCTGCCTTGAGCCTGTTTTCGCCATAGTGACCGAGACGTTCCTGTATCTCTTTGCTGCTCAAGCCGTGCTGGCGGTCGCTTTGCAGCGCGGCCAGTACATCGTCGACAGCGAGGGCATGCCATGGCCGGGCTGATGCCGTCGTCGATGCAGCTGTTTCCACCGCTGTGCCGTCGACGCTGCCGGTGGTCGTCAGTTCAGTGCCCCAACGCCGCACCAGCAGGGTGAACAGCAGGGGGACAATGATGGTGGACAGTGACGAAGCCGCAACCAGAGCGGTGAACAGGTGCACATCGATCAGCGTCGCATCGAACAGCAGTTTGGCGACGATGATTTCGGTGGTCAGCCGTGCGTTCAGGCCAATCCCGATGACCCATGCTTCACGCCGCCTGAGCTTGCCCATCGGCACCATCAGGAAAATGCCCGCCAGCTTGCCCACGAAGGCGGCAAGGAAAAGCAGCACGGCCA
The DNA here is from genome assembly GCA_964596975.1 of uncultured Thiotrichales bacterium. GTDB lineage: Bacteria > Pseudomonadota > Gammaproteobacteria > UWMA-0217 > UWMA-0217 > JALSHZ01. The sequence continues at coordinate 3,052 of CAZQXF010000290.1, forward strand.
GCAGCGGCTCGCGCCACATGCTCGCCAGGTCCACGCTCAGCCCCACCCAGAAGAAAAAAATCACCCCGAAAAAACCGTAGGCGAGCGTCTGGACTGCGCGACTCGTCTGCTCGCCGGTCAAACCGGCCCGGCTGAATACCGGGCGAATCAGAACCCCGGCAATAATGGCACCAACCACCATGCCGAGATTGCTGAACTGAGAAAAACCGCCAATGCCCAACAGCACCAGGATCGCGAGCAGCATCAGGTTGCGCGGGCGTCGCGGCAGCCAGCCTTCGATGGATGGCAGCACCCAGCGGAAAAGCAGCCAGGCGACAGCAATAAAAATCAACAGGCTTAGCAGGACTTGCGCGATATTCCCCTCAATACTGGCGATGCCATATTCCTGTCCGCCGATCCAGATGGAAACCAGCGCAACGAGAAATACTTCGATTACATCGTCCAGCACTCCGGCGCCGACGATGAACTCGCCGACCCGGCTCCGGATCATTCCGAACTCGTCGAGAATTGGCACGATCACCGCTTCGGCCGTGGGCATGCGGGTGAGTCCGATGACCAGGGCAATGGCCCAGCCATAGTCCAGCCACAGCATCACGGCCACGCCAAGGGC
>CAZQXF010000291.1:0-3640 GCA_964596975.1 uncultured Thiotrichales bacterium
TTGCAAAATGGGAGGAGACCATATATGGGCAAAGCGCAGCGTGCCCAACAAAGGCACAGGTGCTGAGTCAGGCTGTGGTAGTTGGGCACGTCACTATCGTTCCTTTGCCCAACCTACCTGAGTTCATGGGAAAAACTGAGTGCGGCAAACCGTACCGGTTCCAGGAGAGGATGAAAAACGCATAGCCTGATCGTCTCACCCCTCCCCCCGTCAAGGGCAGAGGGAGAAGTAATCCATAAAATTAAATAATAAAGAATAATAAAATGAAAAACAGAGGATTCACGCTCGTCGAAGTCATGATTGTCATGGTTGTGATCGCCATTCTGGGGTCCATCGCCATGCCCAGCTATACGCAATATCTGAAAAAGTCTGCGCGTAAGGAGGCCCAGCAATTACTGTTGCAGGCGGCGGTGCGCCAGGAGACGCATCTCGTCCGCAATGGGCGTTATGCCGCGAACATGAGCGACTTGGGGTTTGCGTCGAATAGTGTAGCCACAGACTCCGGCCGCTACACGGTATCGGTCAGTGCGAGCACGAACAGCAGTTATGCGCTTGCAGCCGCGCCCACCAGCAAGGGCGGTCAGGACAGTGATCGCTGTGGCACCTTTACAGTCAATCATTTCGGCGAAAGGGGGATTTCCACAACTGCCGATCCGGCGCCCACCGCTGACGAATGCTGGCACTGAGTCATGTATTTCCGATCCAGAGGTTTCACGATCGTGGAGCTGCTCATCGTGCTCGCGGTATTTGCGGTATTGACCTCGATCGCAGTGCCGAGTCTGAGTTTGCTTCAGACCAATAACCGGATGGTGGCCAGAATCAATGTGCTGTCGGTCGCGCTTCATACCGCTCGCAACGAGGCACTGAAACGCGGCGAAGCCGTCTCTATTTGCAAAGCCAGGGCGGATGCCGATGGCCAGCTGGCTTGTGACGCAGATGCGCGCTGGGATCAGGGCTGGATCATTTTTCCCGCCGGTGATGCGACCGCCAAGATTCGTGGCTTCAACGGTTTTTCCGGCAATGATGGGCTGCGTAGTCTCGGCGATAATGCGCGCTTCACCTTCAATCGCTACGGCTTTTCCAATCGCCAAGATACCTTGGTGCTTTGTCCGGGGAATGGTGAGCGCGCCAGTGCAAGGGCGCTCCTGCTGGAGCGTTCCGGGCGTGTGCTGCTGGCTGCCGATAGTGACGGCAATGGTGTCGTCGAGGATCTCGACGGCGATGACATTACTTGTCCAAGCGAGGAGTGAGCGATGGATGTATCGTTGATGAACAAAGCTGCGGGTTTGCAGCCGCAACCATCTCAGCAAGGCACGACACTGGTCGAGGTACTCGTGACGATCGTGATCTTCTCATTCGTCATGCTTGGGGTGGCCAGTGCCGAGCTGGTTTCCATTTCCAGTGCCCGGGATGCCAATATGCGCTCCATCGCCACCTTCAGCGCGGAGAGTCTGGCAGCAATTCTGCGCTCGAATACCCGTTACTGGAAATCACTCGATGAAGATTTCAATCTGAAGATCGAAACGGTGATCGACGGCACATCGGGCGCAGCTTCGTCTGCCTACTCCTCGACGCAAGCGCTGGGCGACTACAACCTGGATCTTGCCGATGGAGGCTGTGATCTCGATGCGGGTGGCTGCGCGCCCGAAGAAATTGCGGTGACCGATATCAAACGTTGGAGCGACAACTGGGTGGCATCAGCAACCAATGCCGGCGCAACGATCGAGAATATCGCCGCAGCCGGTGAGTCGCCGCTGTTTCGGATCACGCTGAGCTGGCGCCAGAAACAACGTGCTGTCACGGGTGATAGCGAGGATGCCAGCGGAAATCTAATCAACCAGTATCAAACGCTGGTGAAGCTGTAGCCACTGCGGGAGCCCGGCCATGAATATGACAGACACGGTTTTTCCCCGACGCGGCGGTTTGTGCCAACAGCGCGGTTTTTCCCTGGTTGAGATGATGATCAGTATGACCATTGGATTGATCGTTATTGCCGCGGCGGGACAGTTGTTCATGTCGGGGAAACGCAGCATGAATCTGCAGAAAACCCAAGCGGCGTTCCAGGAACAGAGTAGCCTGCTGGGCACCATGATTGCCGGACTTATCCGGCAGAGTGGTCACATCGACATATCGGATGGGGGTATCGACAGGAAACTGGTATTTCCAGTCAGCGCCCCATTTGCCGCGGCGGGCCAGGTTGTGGTGGGTGTCGAGCGCGACAATGATCGCGATGTTCTCACCACAAACGGCAGCACGACACAGCGTTTCCCCGATGACGAGATCGTTATTCGCTTCGAAGGTGGTAATGACATTTTCGATTGTGAGGGCAATACCACGGTTGCGGGGACTTTCTACGTACACCGGTTCAAGATCAGCAACGAGCAATTGGTCTGTATTCCCGAGGCCGGAACAGCGGCCATCGAACTGGTTGGCACCAAAGGCGGGTTGCCCAGCCAACGTATTCGCGTGCTGGGTTTACGTGTGCTCTACGGTATCGATCAGACTGGTGATGGCAGCGTCAACGACTACAACCGTGCCGGGAGCATGCTTGCATCGGATTGGTTGAAGGTGATCAACAGTTGGCTGGAGGTTTCTGTTCAGGCTGGCGATTTGCCGCCGAAAACCATCCGCCTGCTGCTGCACTATTCAAATCTGAACTAGGAATAGCCATGACAACGAATGCCACTGAAAATGGGAATGCACTCGTCACCATCCTGTTGCTGCTGCCGGTGACAGTGATTTTTTCGCTGTCGATGTTGGGAGGCGTCGCGTCGCAGACTAGCATGGCCGGCAATCTCCAGCAGAAGAAGGTGGCATCGATTTCAGCAGAATCCGCCATTCATTGGAAATGGGATATCAACGGCTTGCTCGGTGCATCGAATGAAAAGGTGCAGGAGATCAGATCCGCCGATCTTGAAGATGACTTCGACCTGGATGGGAGCGACATCGAAGCCCGCGTCACCGTATGTTATCAAGGTGAAACGATATTGCCGGTGGATATCGAATTGAACGCCGATGAATCCGCCAATGCCTATCGTACTGCCCAGCAAGTATTCATCGTCACGGGTGAAGCCACCGAGTCGGTGACGCATGCCCATTCAAAAATTCTCCAGGCCGGCTATATCATCCGCCCGGCAACCGGAATGGCTGGAAATGACTGCGCATCATAGCGGGTGTCCCGCCACGCCCAGGGCAGATTGGCAATGCGCCGCAAGACGGAGCATTGCCAGGACAAGTAGGATGGGTAGAGCGCAGCGAAACCCATCAAAGCGCCTGCTGGAAAAAGGAAGGAGATAGCTTCAGAGGATGGTGCGGCGGGGAGTGCCTTGGGGTAAGCACCAGTAATATTTCAGAGATTATTCATGGCGAGTGCACTATAAGCCCACTATACACAATAGAAATCATTTCTCGGTGCATTTATTGAGATCGTGAGGAAGGATTCAGGAGGTTGCTATCGTGGCTACCAAGGTGCTGATTCTACTGCAGGAAAACTCTGGGAAGGTGCCATTGCCAGACAATGTTTCTGCGGACTTGGCAGAGATCGTCTATAGCGTCATCGACTCGTTGGCGGAAACTTTTGAGGATTTGAAATCTTCTCTGCAAGGTGCAGGTAAATATAAGCACGTCGTTTTGTTGACAG
>CAZQXF010000292.1:0-3631 GCA_964596975.1 uncultured Thiotrichales bacterium
TTGCTTCTGAAAATGTAACTACTCAGTGCGATGCCCGTAACTGCTCAGATTGCCCCCGTTTTGCGCCAAATCAAGGCGGAAGCGCGCAGTTTACAAGTGTAAATGAGCACTTCCAACGCAGAGTTGGCGCAAATAAGGGGGTAAGCTGAGTAGTTACCTGAAAATGACCATTATTTAACACTGAGATGGCGGGTTTCAGGAGTAAGCTCAGTAGATACACCCCATATGATGTAAGGAATAGACGTGCAAAGGAACAGGACAACAACCGATCACCAACGGCTCAGACTGTTGAGCTATAACGTGCAGGTGGGCATCCCCTCCAGCAAATATCGGCACTATGTCACCAATTCCTGGAAGCATGTGCTGCCGTTTCCCAAACGCACTAACAACCTCGACAGTATTGCCACTGCAATTTCCGAATTCGATATCGTCGGCCTGCTCGAACTCGACGCCGGGAGCCTCCGCAGTGAATTCATTCACCAGCCGGAATACGTCGCCCAGAAGGCAGGCTTGCCCTATTGCTACCATCAGGTGAATCGCGATCTCGGTATCATGGCTCAACACAGCTTTGCTCTGTTGAGCCGCTTCGAAGCCAGCCATGTCGAAGAGCACCGCCTGCCGAGTACGATTCCCGGTCGCGGCGCGCTTGAAGTGCACTTTGGCGAGGGCCAGGACAGGCTCGTCGTGGTACTGGCGCACCTCTCCCTCTCGGCACGAGGGCGCAGCCGACAGCTCGACTATATCGCTGAAATCATCAACCACCATGAGAACGCCGTACTGATGGGCGATCTCAACAGCCCGCTCGACAGTCCCGAAATGCAGCATTTCTTCGCCAAGACAAGTCTGCACTTCCCGGGTCAGACACACCTGACCTACCCGAGCTGGCGACCTCGCATGGCCTACGATCACATCATCACCACCCCGGGGCTGGCACTGGAAGATCAACAGGTTCTTCATGTAAGCCATTCTGATCACCTTCCGGTCGCGATGGACATTGACATGTCACCAGCAAACCTGGAGTACCACACCAATCAGAACCGGATGATGGCGTAGGCAGAAATACACACCGTCAATGGGCTGCCAGGCAGTCAGGAAGAATGGATACGCAAAACCCCTACAGGAAACAGGGGACACCAACAACAGGGAGCAACAAAGATGGATAACACCTTGGAACTATCTATGACCGAAATCGAATTCCAGTTCGACAGCATGGACGAGTTCGATGATATTGGCGCCTTCGATGTCGAGTCGGAAATCATTCCCAGTACCGAGGTACTGGACATGAAACTCAAAGGCTCAGTACCCGAAGAAGTCGATGCGCTGAACGTGGACATTAGCCGACGTGGTGGGCTACCCGATCAATTTGGCATCGACGAAGACGATATCGACGGGTTCTTCGACGACTGATGTCGATCGGCTTCAAGCCGCGCCGTTAGCGCCACACAGTAGCAGACGAATCGACCGAATTGATAACCGACGACACGCAAATCCCGGACGACCTGATTGCACAGATCGAAGACGAGCTTGCCGCGAGCAAAGCCAGGATCCTCAGCATCCTCAACGCTCATCATGGTAATGTCGATACGCTTGCTACAGAAACCAGTCTGCCCGCTCCGCTGCGGCTGACGCCTCATCAGTCGGCTTCAGGTGAGGCAATTCTTACTCGTCAGCGGGAGTTGCGATCAATCATCAGCAGCTTTGAGAAGCGCGTGGGTGACGAGTACGACCTCGGGGTCGTGCTGCGTCAGTTTGCCGACGCCGCCCCGCTCAGACTGTTTTCGGTTACCTTCTTCAATAGTGGCGCTGTCAGCTTTATGGGGCTGGACTCGTTCGGCCGCTCGGCGAATATTTATGACACGCTCGATCACTTTTCAGTCATCCTGAAAAAGCTCCGCCGACGCAATAAAAGCAATCCACGGAAACCCGTCGAGTTCTACACCGTCATCGACCAGGACTAGCAACGTATGAAAGCACTCAACGTTTATGAAGAAAATGCACTCTATGACAAGAGCGGTATTGTCTGGGAGTGGATTACCCCAAAAACCATGGCTGGCATCGACTGGGAAACGATCACGACGATCCAGACACCAACGCTCAACCGTATCCAGAAACCCTATCTGGCACGATATCTGATGGCATTTCGCGCCGCCTGGAAGGCGCGCAATGTCGATCTTGTGGTCACTCACGGCGAGCCGACGGCAATTTGGACCGGCATTTTCATGCGCCTGCTGGGGGTCAAAGCCAAGCATCTGGCCTGGGCATTTACCATGCCGGAATATGACAGCTACAGCAGTTGGCGCAAGATGCTACTGCGTTTCGGCATGAAAAACGTTGATCGTCTGGTGATGTTTTCCGAAATCGAAACCCGCAGCTACCCGCCTTTGCTTGGCGTTGATCCAGATCGCTTTCGCATGATTCCGTGGAGTGCCAACGGCGCCACGATCGACTGGTCTGCACCACCGCTGATCGAAGGCGAATACATTGCTGCCATCGGCGGCGAAGGGCGCGATTACGCCACGCTGTTCAAAGCCATGGAGATGATCCCGGAGCGGCAACTGGCCGTGGTTGCCTCACCCAAGAGCATCGCGGGATTGACACCACCACCCAACGTCACCATCTACTCCAATATTCCATTGACCGATGCAATGAATATTGCCGCTCACGCCAGCTTCCTCGTGCTGCCGCTGTTGTCGGAAACGATTCCCTGCGGCCACGGCAGCATTGTCTCCCAGTTCTACCTCAAGCGCGCCACCATTGTGACCCGCTCGCAGGCGATGGACGGCTACGCCTACCCGGAAGACAACGTGCTGGAATATCCCGCGCAGGATGCCGAAGGGTTGAAAAACCAGATCATCCGGCTGTTCGAAGATGAGGAATTGCGCGATCGGATCGCGGCCAGCGGACTCAGATTTGCCGAGAGCAAATGCTCCGAACCGTACACGATCGAATACTTCAACAACTATGTACTGGAATCGGGGTTTCTCAATGGCAATGGCGGCAAAGAGCGAGAGCAGCCGCTATCGAGCGCAGGCTGACGACTACTGTTAGCGATGAAACATCAGAGATGGCGGATACCCATCCGCCGGAACACGAATGCGGGTCAAACTCGCGTGCGGGACTTCAATCCTGACCAGCGCCGCATCCGGCATGTCGAGCAAGCTGCCAAGGATCAGACGAATCGGGCCACCATGGGTCACGACCAGGCAATGATCACTGCCACCGAGCTGCGATAGGAGCGCATCCCAGGCCGCCAGTACCCGCTGCTTCATCGCCCCGGGATCTTCGCCACCGGGCGGCGCGACAGCGAACGGATTGTTCCAGAAGGCTGAAGCCCGCTCGTGATCCTCTTCCCACACCGCGGCGACCTCTTTTCCTTCCCAGTCACCAAAGTCGATCTCGCGAAAACGCGGCTCGATGTCAAGTGGAACATCCGCTTCCGTCGCAATCTCATGCGCGAAGGCATCACAGCGCTGCAAACCTGAACTGAGCACCCGGCGCCAGGGCCGTTCAGCGCCCAGCGCTTGCCGCATTTGCTGATGCCCATCGGGGCTCAAGGGATCATCGGTCACACCCCGCAGGCGGAAACCACCGGCCACCTCACCATGGCGCAGCAGATCGACAAAGCGATCCG
>CAZQXF010000293.1:0-3631 GCA_964596975.1 uncultured Thiotrichales bacterium
CCTCACCACCCTCACCGAGCAACCGCCGCATCCGTAGGGGCGAATTCATTCGCCTTACCACCCTTACCGAGCAACCGCCGCATCCGTCAGTTTCCCCAGCGCCCCGCGCACCTTCTCGATCGCCACACACTCGGATACCTTGTACAGATCTTTCAAGCCTTCCGGGTCGTGATACATCAGCCAGGTCTTGCCGTCGTAATCGGTGTAGGTCAGCACCCGCAGTGGCAGGTCGAGTCCGGCCGCAGGGTCGTGTTTCATGATTTTGGTGCCAACCTTGGGGTTGCCGAAAATAAGGACTTCAGCGGGCGCCATGTCCATCTCCACTTTCTTGGCATTGGCCTTGTGGTCGATACGCGCGAATATCGTCATGCCTTTTTTCTTTACGATATTTTCAAACCGGTCCATGGTCTCTTTGGCTGAGTATGGGCTAGCCTTTTTCACCAGGGCCGGATCGGCAGCGGCAATGGAGGTCAAGGTGAGAAGAATGAGTGTCGAGATGATTTTCATGGTGGTGGACTCCTGAGGTTTGATTGGGCACTACGCTCGCTATGCCTGTTCAGTTGCGTTTTTGTGATACCGATTGTCAGCATCGGTTCAGTCCTGCGCTGTCAGTATCTCCCCAAAAGAGGGTGTTGCAAAGCCCATCCGGGGCTTTGCAACACGCGGAGAGGAAAAAGTGCGATTTTTCCTCTCCTTACAGATTCAACAACTTAGTCGTTGTTGAATCTGGCGGCACTTCCTTGTGCCGCGCGAGGGTGTCGTTTTGCGACACCCTCTAAAACCAGAGGGCTGACAAATGCACAACAAGAAATCTTTTATTCTGGGACCACTGCTCCTGGCCATGAGCATGGCTGCAATCGCTGATTCATCTGTATTCATGGACCTTAGCCATGACTTTGGCGGTGCGCAGCTTGGCGAAGTTTGGTTTGCGGACGGGCAGACCGATGAAGTCCGTGCCAATCAGGGCTTGAACCTGGCCATCGGCATTGTTTTTCCCATCGACAGTGGGCTGGAACTGCAATCCAGCATCGGACTGCAATGGTCGGAGCAGGCGGCCGATAACGGCAGTATGGGGTGGCACAGTTTTCCCTGGCGGACGCAGTTGGTAGCCAGTCTGGGCGCATTGTCGCTGGGGGGCGGCGTGGTCTGGTTCTCCAGCCCCATGCTGACGACGGAAGGCGTGTTGGCACCGCTGGGCGAGCGTCGATTCGACAATGCCCTGGGATACCAGGCCGAGCTGGCCTGGCGGCTGTTCCCGTCTGCCGAAAACGGTGGCATGCGGGTTGGTGCGCGCTATACCACCGTCGATTTTGTCGCGGCAGGGGAGACGGTCCGGGGCGACTCAGCTGGCGTTTTCGTCAGATTTGGTTTTTGAGGATTCGATGACCTTGACGAGTCGCGGAATTTGCGACAGCGCCGGCGCGCCATCCATCAACAGCGCCAAAGGCATGACCTCGAATACCTGTGTTTTGGATGCTCCGTATTCCAGCGCGCCACGTGCATGGAGCTTGATGTGTCGTTCAGATTGTCGCACCAGCGCGATGCCGAGCGCGATCAGCTCGATCTCGTAGTGGCCGAGTGCGTGACGCCCGAGGACAAATGACAGCCATGATTGTTTCCAGGAGCGCCACAGCTCCTTGTCGTCCTCGGGACTTGCCTTGATAAACAGATAGACCAGCCTGACCTGCTCCAGCTCGGCGTCTTTCGCGCCCAGCTGGCGCGCTGCTTTTTCGTGAATCTTGATGCACCGCCTGCAATGTTTCGACAGCGCAATGCCGTAAGTAATCAGCTCCTTTGTCTGGCGGCCGATGGCACCTTTCTTGGTGCTTTCCTGAGAGAGTTCGCCGATAATCTCGAGAAACTCGCCCAGCCCATAGGATTTCGCGCTTTTCAGCGACGTCAAGAAGGCATCTTCCATGTTCTTGCGGTACTCCGGATTGAGGGGATGTTGGCAGTGTAGCGCGCACAATGGTTGCGGGAGATGAGCAAAGTCATGGTCTGCCGGTAGAATGCCGCGCACCATGAAAACAGTAATGACCGGGAATCGAGCAGGCATGGGTCAGGAAATCACGCACGAGCATTTTACCGAGCAGGAGCGCGAGCAGTTTCTGCAACGGCTCAGAGATGAGACGCAATTGCTGCGTGAGCAATTTGCCGCCGGCGCTTTCGCCAACGATGCGCTGGTGGCGGGGTTCGAGATCGAAGGCTGGCTGGTCGATGAGCACTATCGGCCTGCGCCGTTGAACCAGGCATTTCTCGACAAGCTGAACAGCCCGTTGGCGACGCCCGAGCTGGCACGTTTCAATATCGAGCTGAATGTTGATCCGCTGCCGCTCACGGGCGATGTGTTCAGCCATTTCGAGCAGCGCCTGCAGAAACTCTACGACGCGGCCAATCGTGCCGCTGATCAGGTCGGTGCGAAGCTCTTGCTGACCGGCATACTGCCCACATTGCAGCCGGATGACTGTAGCCTGGAAAACATGTCTGGCATGAAGCGCTATGCGGCGCTGAACGAGGAGATTGCCAAGGCCAGACGGAATGCGCCGATCGAACTCGACATCGAAGGCGTTGATCATGTCCATATCAGTGACCATACCGTGATGCTTGAGTCGGCGACGACCTCGCTGCAGCTCCATTTGCAGGTGCCCGCTGCGCGTGCGCATCACTACTACAACGCATCGATCATCGCCTCTGCGCCGCTGCTTGCCGGCGCAGTCAATTCACCGTTTCTGTTTGGGCGCCAGTTGTGGCAGGAGAGCCGCATTTCGGTGTTCGAGCAGTCGGTGGACACCGGCGTGACACCGCAACGAGTCAGCTTTGGCAGCGGCTACGCAGAGGCCTCGATTATCGACTGCTTCGACGAAAACCTGGAGCGATACCCGGTGCTGCTGCCGGAGCTGATGGATGAACCGGCTGCACGCTATAGCCATCTTCGCCTGCACAACGGCGTGGTGTGGCGCTGGAATCGGCCGTTGATCGGCTATGACGCAGCAGGTTGTCCGCATTTCCGTATCGAGCAACGTGTGCTGCCGGCGGGGCCGACGATCCAGGATATGATGGCCAATGCAGCTTTCTATTACGGCCTCACTGCCGCGCTGACACAGCAGCTGGAGCAGGGGCGCAGAATGCCGTTTGCCACGGCAAGGGAGAATTTTTACCGCGCAGCCCGAGAAGGGCTGGGCGCGACGCTGGACTGGAATGGACGGCGCGTTGCAGCACGTAGGCTGATCGATGAGGAATTGCTATCGCTGGCTGCGGATGGGCTGGATGTTCTGGGGGTCGAGAAACAGGATGCAGACGACTATCTCGGTATTTTCGGGGCACGCGTGCGCTCAGGGCAGACCGGCGCGCAGTGGCAGATCGATCAGGTTTCCCGTCACGGCAGATCAATGGCCGAGCTTACCCGCGATTACCATGTTTTTCAGATGACAGGACTTCCAGTACACCTCTGGGGGAAATCAACAGAAATGACGCTATTGAAACAGATCGACAGCATTCCTGAGGGCCTGCTGGAGCTCGACGATGTTGCGAATATCTACAAATGCATGCCGGAGCCGACGCTGCTGCACCTGGAAGGGAGGGACAAGCGTCCACTCTTTATCAGCGTGTTATTGCATGGCAATGAAGATAC
>CAZQXF010000294.1:0-3618 GCA_964596975.1 uncultured Thiotrichales bacterium
AAATGCATGCCCGAGCCCACGCTGCTGCACCTGGAAGGGAGGGACAAGCGCCCGCTCTTTATCAGCGTGTTATTGCATGGCAATGAAGATACCGGGTTCATTGCCGTTCAAAAATTGCTGAGAAAATATCAGGGGCGGGAGTTGCCGCGCTCGCTGAGTATTTTCTTCGGCAATATCGAGGCGGCAAAAAAAGGCATGCGCAGGCTCGACGGCCAACCCGACTATAATCGTGTCTGGCCCGGCACGGACATTCCGGAATGCGATGAAACCCGGCTGATGCAGCAGGTGGTGGACAGCATAGCTGCGAGGCAGCCATTTGCCAGTATCGACATGCACAACAATACCGGGAAAAATCCGCACTACGGGTGCATCAACTATCTCGATCATCGTTTCCAGCATCTGGCGGTGCTGTTTTCGCATATCGTGGTTTTCTTTCAGACGCCAAAAGGTGTGCAGTCGATGGCGATGGCGCAACTCTGCCCGTCGATCACCGTCGAATGTGGCAAGCCGCACTTGCCCCACGGTGTCGAACATGCCTTCGATTTTCTCGATACCGTGCTGCACTTGGATGAAATTCCGGATACACCATTGCCACCGCATGAAATCGATATATTTCACACCGTCGCGCGTGTCACGGTACCCGAGGATGTCACCATCGGTTTCGGCGATGAATCCGCCGATATCGTGTTCAGTCGTGATCTCGATAGCCTGAATTTTTCGGAATTGCCGATCGGTACTGTGATCGCCCGGCTAGGTGGTGACCGCCGCGCCATGCTGCAAGCCTGGGATGAGGAGGGGGAGGATGTCAGCGCTGAGTATTTCGCCGTGGTCAAGGATGAGATCGTGTTGACTGAGCCGGTCATGCCGTCGATGCTGACGCTCGATGCCCGGATCATTCGTCAGGACTGCCTGTGCTATCTGATGGAGCGGCTTGATCCCGATGACATTCAGGCGCCAGCGCCTTTCTGACGCGGCTGGGGCTGTTCGCTCAAGTTTCTGAGTCGTTTGATTCTGTGTCCGCTCGATGTGTGGTGTTGCACGGCCCGCGGAAAAATCCGGGCTATAATCGATATCCGCGTCCTTTCGATTCGTTGCAATAGGAGTTAACAGTTCATGGCTGTAGCCAATCTGCTCGCGCTGTTCGACGACATCACCACTTTGCTGGATGATGTTGCTACCTTTACCAAGGTTGCTGCCAAAAAGACGACCGGGTTACTGGGTGATGACCTGGCGCTGAATGCAGAGCAGGTGTCGGGAATACGCGCGGAACGGGAACTGCCAGTGGTCTGGGCCGTCACCAAGGGCTCGTTCGTCAACAAGGCGATTCTGGTGCCGCTGGCGCTCGTCATCAGTGCAGTCGCGCCATGGCTGATTATGCCAATGTTGATGGTCGGCGGTGCGTATCTCTGTTTCGAGGGATTCGAAAAAATCTGGCACAGCCTGTTTCATCGAGACCAGGTCGAGCAGGGTCATGCCGAGTTGCTGAAGGCGGCGACAGAGAAAAAAGTCGATCTGGTCGAGTATGAGAAGGAGAAGATCAAGGGGGCCATTCGCACGGATTTTATTCTGTCAGCGGAAATCATTGTCATTACCCTGGGTACGGTCGCCACCGAAAGCTTTCTGACCAAGCTCTCGGTGCTTGCCATTGTCGCGGTCGTGATCACGATGGTGGTATACGGTCTGGTGGCTGGCATCGTCAAGATTGACGATGCCGGATTGTATCTCAGCCTCAAATCGGGTGAGGGCGCGTGGCGACGCTTCCAGCGTTGGTTTGGCCAGATGCTGCTACGCGCTGCCCCTTTTCTGATGCGTATGCTCTCCATCGTGGGTACCATCGCCATGTTTCTCGTTGGCGGTGGCATTATTCTTCATGGCCTGCATTGGGGGCATGAGTGGATAGAACACATCGCCGAGTCGCTGAGGCATTGGCCGGGCGGCCCGGTGTTGGCATTTCTGACGCCTACCGCTATCAATGGTATCGCTGGTGTGATCATTGGCAGTATCGTATTGGCGCTCGTGAGCGGTGCAAGCCGGATCTATACTGCCGCAAGAGGTGTGTGACGATGTTGTAACTGCTCAGCTTACCCCCTTATTTGCGCCAACTCTGCGTTGGAAGTGCTCATTTACACTTGTAAACTCCGCGCTTCCGCCTTGATTTGACGCAAAACAGGGGCAATCTGAACAGTTACGGGGCTATGTGGAAGGCATGCGATGAGAATTATATTGTTGGGGATGCTGGTGTTGGCGCTGATTTCGGGCCTGTATTTGTCGGCAGGGGCTGCACGGGAAGCCGCGTCGAGCGCTGTCGCAAGCAATACGGCAGACGTTCCTTCGGTGCCGGTAGAGATGCCGTTGCAAAAACTTAGCGACCACGTTTATTACGTGCAGGGCGTGGCCGGCATTGCCACCGACAATGCCGGATTCATCTCCAATGCCGCGGCAATTGTGACCAATGAGGGTGTTGTCATCGTCGATGCGCTGGGTTCACCGGCACTGGCGAAAAAGTTCCTTCAGCGCATTCGTGAGGTGACCGACAAACCCATCGTCAAGGCAATTGTCACCCACTACCATGCTGACCATATTTACGGCTTGCAGCTGTTCAAGGCGGAGGGTGCCGAGGTGATCGCCCCGGCCGGATATCATGAATACGTCGAAGCGCCGATAGCCGAGCAGCGTTTGGAGGAGCGGCGAATATCGTTGGCACCCTGGGTCGATGAGAATACGCATATTGTCATGCCCGATACCGTGATCGACAAAAACACTACCATGCAAGTTGGCGATGTCGAACTCGATATCCTCTACCTCGGCGCAGCGCATTCCGACGGTGACCTGGCCGTGCTGGTGAAAAACGACGCTGTATTGATATCGGGTGATCTGATCTTTGAAGGGCGCGTACCTTTTACCGGCAGCGCCAATACCGCGCACTGGCTCGACGTGCTGGAGCATCTCGACAATACCGGGCTCAAGGCCTTGCTTCCCGGCCATGGCCCCGCCGCCAGCAACCCTGGCGAAGCCGTCAAACTGACACTCGACTATCTACGCACCGTGCGCGATGCCATGCAGCGCGGCGTCGACGAAATGATGACGTTCGAGGAAGCCTACGACCAGGCCGACTGGTCGCGGTTCGAAAACCTCCCCGCCTTCGACGCCACCCACCGGCGCAATGCCTATGGCGTGTTCCTGTCCCTGGAAGAAGCCGCACTAGCCCAGTAGGGCCGATTTCATCCGCCTGGCACCAAGGCCGTAGGGGCGAATTCATTCGCCTAGCTCCAAAGCTGTAGGGGCGAATTCATTCGCCCAGCTCCGAGGTAAATTAGTAAAACCAATATGCTAAAATCCCACCCCACCATCACCCTCCGGTGGCATGGCGATTGAAATCGCCCCAACAAGTCAGAATATCTCATGCCGAGAAACGACCTCCTCAAGGGCCGCGTCTCCCTGTCAGGCCAGATCTATCACATCACCATTTGTACCGACCAACGCCGCCCCTGGTTTGAATCACTTGAACATTCCAGGCTCGTAATTCTCCAGATGCGAAAAATGCATGACGACAAAATGCTGCATTCGATGGCGTGGGTGCTGATGCCAGATCATCTGCACTGGCTATTGCAGCTGACC
>CAZQXF010000295.1:0-3616 GCA_964596975.1 uncultured Thiotrichales bacterium
AAATAAGCTATAATCAGAATCGTTGGGAAAATCGCGATTTTTCAGCAAATTAAGCTTTGTAGCTAAAGGGATTTGGTATGTCGGTATGTGACTTGAGATGGTGCCTCGGAGGCTTGCCCCGTTTTACCGTCGTAATGGGCCTGGTATTGCCGGCGATAGTGCTGGCGCGGGGTGAGGTGACCGAGGTCGAGCTGGCACAGCAGTTCGCCACACCTTCATCGTATGCCGCTGGAGACGATCTGTATCGCTGGGGCGCGGGTGTCAATCTGACGCTTGAAGCGTTTTCCCTTGAGGGCGCAAGATTCGTGCATCGCTACCCTGCGCCGCGCATTGTTGTTCACAGGGTCGACAACTCGCTGGTCAATGGCGAGAGCTGTTCACTGTTTGCGGAGATGGATCGCAAGCGATTGTCGTTTCAGCCGGATTTCCCCGGCGATGCATCGGGAACCTGCGCGGCCGGGCAGCTGCTGAGGGAAAATATCATCAATCGCGGATTGCTCGATGCGTTCTCCAACCAGGACAGCGGTGGACTGGCGACGGCGGGCAATATCGAGCGGATCGATATTCTTTTCCCCGACGGCATACTCCCGCCGCCGGATGCTGCGCTGTTTGATCGCGCGGGTTTCCTGATCGCCGAGAAAGGTGCCAACAGCCCAGTAAAGGTTGCAGCCATTACCGCCGTCGATGCAGCAGGTCGGGTCGCCGAATATGGTGATCTGCTGACCATCAATGCACATGACATGCCGGATGCCGATGCGCTGCGTTATGGTGTCTCCGATATTGCACTGCGCAGCGACTTTCTTGCCAATGCGCACCAGCCACCCAATGGCCCGCTGGTTTCCCTGCGTAGCAATACCGTCGAGATGTTCGGCGCGACGTTTCTCTCGCTCGACACGCTTGGAATTGAACCAGGTGAAACATTCTATGGTTTCTCGCTGTTTGGTGCCGATGTCGAAGAAACCATCGATCTGCTGAATCCTGCGGCCTTTCCACTGACCACCAGTCGCAGCAATACCCCCGATGCGACGGGCAATTTCGGCGGCGATGGCGATTTATACGGGGGGATTGGTGCCTATTTCACCGCAGCGGAGTTGCTGCCACTGTCTGGCAAAGTGTTTCGTGATGCTGACGGTTCGGGCAAGCAGAATGCGGGCGAGGATGGGATCGAGGGATTGACGTTGCACCTCTATATGGACGATGGGAATGGCCGCTTCGATGCAGCATCGGATCGGCTAGTCGGTGAGCGCAACAGCGATGCCGGGGGTGGCTATCGATTCACCGGGCTGCCGGCTGGACGTTACTGGTTGGATGTGATGACGGACGCAGCGGCCTTTCCCGAAGGCTATCGGGTTGCCGGCGCACCGCTGCCCCGGCTCGTCGAGATCAGGCAGGGCGAGACAGCGGTGGTCGATCTGGCGCTGTTCCATGTTGCTGGCGTCGATGCCGCGCTGCTGGCAAGAGGTGACAGCTTTGTTGCCATGGCGGGGCAGGCGCTGTTGTTGCAGGTACTGCGCAACGATCGTATTCCCGAAGATCGTGACGTGACGATGATTGTTGCGGTGCCGCCTGAGTCGGGTTCACTGCGACGGGTTGGTGATGTATTTGTCTATACGCCAGCGGCGCATGCAACGGCTGAAGATGGTTTTACCTACACATTGACAGGGGAAGCGGGAGAGACCAGCACGGCTTCCGTGCGTATCGGCATCCTGCAGCCGGGCAATGGTGACAGCGACCTCGACGGCCTGCCGGATAGAATCGACCCTGATGACGACAATGATGGTATTCCCGACTATATCGAGGCGGCAGCGGACAGCGATGGGGATGGGATGGTCGATCAGCTCGACCTCGATGCCGATGGTGATGGCATCTTCGATATTTTTGAGTCGTCCTTGTCGCTGGACGATGTCGCGCGGGTGGACGGCAATGCCGATGGGCGTATCGATGTCGCCTCGACCTCGGTGCCGGCAGTCGACGTCTACACGATAACGGACACCGATGGTGATGGCATTGCCGACTATCTCGACCTGGACAGCGACAACGACAGTATCGGCGACGCCATCGAAGCCGGGTTTCAGGACCGTGATGCCGATGGCCGGGCAGACCGCGTGACCGGGTTGCGGCGACCACTCGACAGCGACGGCAATGGCATCGCCGATTTCCGCCAGCTCGACAGCGATGCCGACGGTATTTTCGACATCATCGAAGCCGGTGGAGTGGACATCGACGGGGATGGCCGAATCGATGGCCTTGGCAGCGACAATGGGGGGCGTGGGCCAGTGTTGGGCGATGCCGGTAATCGTGATCTCGACGCCGACAACAATGGTATCCCCGATTTTCAGGAAGTCAGCGGAACGCAACTGCGGACCGGCATTTCCGGCTGGGGTGGTGGTGCAATGAGCTGGTGGTTCTTGCCGGGGTTGCTGATATCGGGCAGGCTGATGCGGCAACGGAAACGCAACAGGATTCATGCCCGCAGGGAGGGTTTTCAATCGTGACAGCCAACAAGTATCTGCTTGCCCCCATTGCCTTCGCGCTTGCGGCTGGCCCGCTGTTGGGCGCACCGCTGGTGAAGACTGCCGAGGACTCGCGCTGGTTCGTCTCCGGGGCAGTGGGTTTTTCCAGGGTCAAGCCGAAATCGGATTGTGACTGCTACCGGATCAGTGACGACAACGATGCCGGATTCATGATTGCTGCGGGCTATGATCTTTCACGCTATGTCAGTGTCGAAGGATATTACGCTGATCTCGGCCAAGCCGAAGTGTCCAACGCTGGTGGCGATCCTGTCGGCCACGTCGCCTACCGGGATGTTGGCGTCACCGCACTGGCCTATTTCTACAACCAGTCACCGCAGCCGCCATCGCGCTATTACTATCCCGGCGTGCCAAGACAAGGTTTTTCCCTCTATGGACGTTTGGGCGTGGGGGCGATGCAGAACAGCAGTAATCTGCGCTATGAGCGCGGCAATGACTTTCACGTTCTGGTCGGCGCAGGCGCCGAATACGCCTGGCGTGATGGCTTCGGACTGCGGCTGGAATACACCGCCTACGATGTGGACGCGGCGATGCTGACGGTCGGGCTGGTCAAGCGGTTTGGCAAGTCGGCGACTGCTGCGACGCCGACCGGCGTGAAGTACGGCACCACTGTCACCACAACCAAACCGAAGCGCTCCGAACGCACCCGGGCATTGCTAAGCCTGACCATGCCGGTCATCGAATTCCAGCCGGGCAGTGATGCGCTCGATGCTGAAGCCATGCGCCAGCTCGACCGCTTTGCTCGTGATGTCGCCGCTTTCTTCAAACTGCGTTTCGATATCAAAGGCTATGCGATGTCTGGCAAAGACGAATATGAAAACCTGCGGCTGTCGCTGGGGCGCGCAGTGCGCGTAAAGAAGTACCTCATCTCCAAGGGTATCTCCCCCCGCCGTTTGAGCAGCCAGGGTCTTGGCAGCGGCGATGGTAAGGGGATTAGCGAACGTGTGGAGGTTTCCATTCGTTAGATAACTCAAGTTTCGGAGTTCATCCGAGTGGATGTTGACACCACTGGCAGAAACATCGCCACCTCCTTTGACGGCTTCCCCCTTTGCGAAAGGGGGATTGCCTGACTTCCAATCTGAACT
>CAZQXF010000296.1:0-3612 GCA_964596975.1 uncultured Thiotrichales bacterium
GGGGAGGGTTGGGGAGGGGGCAATCCAGGCGATGCGCAAGCGAGCCCTGTCGTCACGCTCGAATGGACTGACACTGTCGCTGGGTACGCTGCGCTTTGCCCAACCCGCGTGGTACAGGTATTGCGAAAAGAACAATGTAGCGCCAACAGCCAAACTCATTTCCCCCGGGCAATGGCGCGGTAGCCGATATCACGCCGACAATAAACACCTTCCCAGTGGATCTGATCGACCAGCGCATAGGCTCGTTGCTGGGCCGCCGCGACGGTATCACCCAGACCCACAACGCAGAGCACCCGCCCGCCCGATGTCACGACCTGACCGTCTTTCATCGCCGTGCCGGCATGAAATACCTTGGCATCCTCCATCTCCTGTGCGGGTAACCCGGAGATGACATCGCCCTTGCGGTAACTGCCAGGGTAACCGCCTGCGGCGAGCACCACGCCGAGCGCGGCGCGTTCGTCCCACTGCGCTTGCTGGGTATCGAGCTTGCCATCAAGTGCGGCCTCGATGTGCTCGACGAGATCGGACCGCAAGCGCATCATGATCGGCTGGGTTTCCGGATCGCCAAAGCGCACATTGAATTCAAGTACCTTGGGCGTGCCGTCTTCGGCCACCATGACGCCGGCATAGAGAAAACCGGTAAACGGCTGCCCTTCATCGGCCATCCCCTTGACGGTAGGCATGATCACCTCGTTCATGATGCGATCATGAATCTCGGGCGTCACCACGGGCGCAGGCGAATAGGCCCCCATGCCGCCGGTGTTCGGACCCTTGTCACCCTCGTCGCGCGCCTTGTGGTCCTGTGAGCTGGCCATCGGTAGCACATGCTTGCCATCGACCATGACGATGAAGCTGGCTTCCTCACCGGTCAGAAATTCCTCGATCACCACACGATGTCCCGCCTCGCCAAACGCGTTGCCGGCCAGCATGTCTTTCACCGCGGCAATGGCTTCCTCCTCAGTCGCGGCCAGAATCACGCCCTTCCCGGCCGCCAGCCCGTCAGCCTTGACGACGATCGGCGCACCCTGCTGCCGAATGTAGTCGATCGCCTCTTCCTGATCGGTAAAACTGGCAAATGCCGCTGTCGGGATGCCATGACGCGCGAGAAAGTCCTTGCTGAACGCCTTGGAGCCTTCCAGCCGCGCACAAGCCTTGTTCGGCCCGAAACAGCGCAGCCCCTCGGAGCTGAAGATATCGACGATGCCGAGCACCAGCGGCACCTCCGGCCCAACCACGGTCAGGTCAACAGCCTGTGACTTCGCAAACGCGAGCAACTCGGGAATGTCTTCAACATCGATCGCGACATTCTCAATACCGGGCTCCAGCGCCGTGCCGGCATTGCCCGGCGCCACAAACACCTGCGTTACTTTCGCTGACTGCGCCAGCTTCCACGCCAACGCATGTTCGCGACCACCGCCGCCTACCACGAGTACCTTCATCTTCCTGCCGCCATCGGGTTGTTGATCGAAACTGCATTATCACCCAGCGGCGCGGTAGGACAAACCCTGCCACTGCGGAATTTTTCTGTGAAACAGTCAACGCCTGCAATACTGCGAGATAGCCACCCTTCGCGCCCTTCCCGTAGAATAATCACGCCCTGCGCACCGGCACCGGCCGTCCGCAGACCGAGATCAGAGACTTAAGGAACAGGGAATGAAAAAAGTAGCGGTATTCATGGGTACACGGCCAGAGGGTATTAAAATGGCGCCGGTCATCAAGGCGTTGGAGCAGGCCGAAGGGCTGGAGCCCATCGTCGTCTCCACCGGGCAGCATAAGGAGATGCTGCAACAGGTGGTCGATATATTCGATCTCAATGTCGATCACGACCTGGAAGTCATGCAACCCAACCAGACCCTTGCATCACTCTCCGCCCGCCTGATGGAAAGAGTCGACAGCTTGCTCGACGACATCGATCCCGACATGGCACTGGTGCAAGGTGACACCACCACGGTACTGATCGCCGCGTTGGCCTGCTTCTACCGCCGCATTCCGCTCGGTCATGTCGAAGCTGGTTTGCGCACCGGCAACATGCAGTCACCCTTCCCCGAAGAAGCCAACCGACGCACCGCCGCCCCTCTGATGAACCTGCACTTCGCACCGACCACGCTTTCGCGGCAGAACCTGCTCGACGAAAACATCGCCGCCGATCAGGTTTACATCACCGGCAACACCGTCATCGACGCCCTGTTCCTGGAAATTGAAAAACAGAAGACCGCCGAAGTGCAGGCCGAGGTCGATCTGGCCCTGGCGGGATCATTACCGGAAAACTGGCGCGAACAGCCCTACGTGCTCATCACCGGACACCGCCGCGAAAACTTCGGCGGCGGTTTCGAACAAATCTGCGATGCGCTGGCTCGCCTCGCGCGGAAATTCCCCGACCACCAGTTCATCTACCCGGTACACCTCAACCCCAATGTGCAGGAACCCGTCAACAAGCTGCTGGCCGGCCTCGATAACATCCACCTCATCCCACCACAAGGCTACCGCGCCTTCGTCGCACTCATGGCCAACGCCACCCTGATCCTGACCGACTCCGGCGGCGTGCAGGAAGAAGCACCGTCGCTGGGCAAACCCGTACTCGTCATGCGCGACACCACCGAACGCCCGGAAGGCGTCGATGCCGGCACCGTCAAACTCGTCGGCGCCGACGCCGACGCCATCGTCAGCGAAGCCAGCAAACTCCTGCTCGACCAAAACGCCTACAACGAAATGGCGAATGCCAAAAACCCCTACGGCGACGGCCATGCGGCAGAACGCATCGTCGAAGCGCTCAACAATTACTTTCAGCTCATTCGCTCCGCCGCCTGAATCGTAGTAAACACAATCCCGCCGGCTCCGCCCCGGAGTCGGCGACTATTTCCCCCAACTCAGAGAAACCAACCCTGGATTGGTTCAAGACGTAACTTCCACATCGCCGCGCCACAACGCAGCTACACCGTCCCCAACGAGAGCAGCAAGCGATAGCACCCTCTAGAATGGAGGATGCATGGTATATTATGTGGTTTCTCAATAACTACTTGCATCGGACAGTTATCGGGTTAGGGAACCTTCGTCATCATGGGGTTCGGGCTAGCCGGAGCGAGCTTCTGCCGGTTTGGGAAGGGAGTTATCGAGAAACGTCACAATGACTTGTTATGCCTTGAAAACAAATGGATAGGTTCTTAATGAAAAATGTATTCACTAATACTAAATTAATTATTCTAGGGGTTGCGCTATTTTCAGTGTTCTCACTTGTACTTAGTATTTTAAAAATCGATGCTGAGTGGTTTCAAGCATCTGGCGCTGTGATTACTATAGGTGGCGTTGTCTTAGCAGCACGAAAAATTATAAGGCTCGGTATTGAAGAGTTTATGCGTGATGAACAAACAATAGATGATGGCCACGTTGAACCAACACCCGAAGAAATTGAATCTCAGAAACAATTTGAAAAAGATATAAACTCATACAAATGGAGCGTTGTTCTTTTAATTATTGGCACATTGGTATGGGCATACGGCGGCATAGTTTTAAGGCTGTGCGGTGTAAAGGCATAACAAGGAAAATTCACTCGGACAGCAAAAAGCGCCACTCGTTCCTCGCTATGCTTTTTGTCGCTGGCGATTTGCGATGTTA
>CAZQXF010000297.1:0-3593 GCA_964596975.1 uncultured Thiotrichales bacterium
AGTGGCAATAACAATATGATCTGCGGAAAAACGTTTGTCTCCCACCGCGACGGTGTGGGCATCGGCAAAGCGCGCATAGCCACGAATATGTTCAATTCCGCTATCGGCCACATAACCGTTCCAGTAGTTGCGGATGTTGTCGATGTAGCCCTCCCTATCACCGACGAGGCGTTGCCAGTCAGTCGCGCCACGCTTGGCGGGAATGCCAAAGGCTGGCGCATCATCAACGGCATGCGCAATCTGCGCGGCATACCACATCACTTTTTTCGGCACGCAGCCGTTGTTGACGCAGGTGCCGCCCAGCTCACCAGCCTCGATCACGGCAACACGCTTGCCGAATGCGGCGGCGGTTTCGGCCACAGCTAGCCCACCACTGCCACCACCAATGGCGATAAGGTCGAAATGCGTTGTTTCAGACATGAGAATCCTCCCGGCGGACTTCGCTGGCCCGCCCAATCTATATTCGGAAAAAGGCCGCGCCGAACTGGCGCGGCAAGTGAGGATCGCCTTGTCAGGCTGCCGCTTGTTCGCGCTGCTGCAACCATGCTTCCAGTGCTTCCGAGCCGCCGATGTAGTCGCCTTCGACGAAGATCTGCGGCACCGTCTCATGGCCAGTCATGGCGCGGACGGAACGGATGGTCGCATCGCGCCCCAGCACCACCTCTTCAAAGTCCATGCCACGCTCACGCAACATCTCCTTGGCCTTGGCGCAAAATGGGCAGCCCGGCTTGGTAATCATGCTGATCGCCTGCGGCTTGCGTGCATTGGGGTTGATGTAGTTCAACATCGTGTCGGCATCAGAGACCTCGAACGGATCGCCCGGGACATCCGGCTCGATGAACATTTTCTCGATCACGCCGTTCTTCACCAGCATCGAATAACGCCAGCTGCGCTTGCCGAAACCCAAATCCGACTTGTCCACCAGCATGCCCATGCCTTCGCTGAACTCGCCATTGCCATCGGGAATCAGCCGCACGTTCTCCGCCTCCTGCTGCTCGCCCCAGGCGTCCATCACGAATGCGTCATTGACCGAGATGCAGACGATCTCATCCACACCGTTCTCCCGGAACACCGGTGCCAGCTCGTTGTAGCGCGGCAAATGGGTGGAAGAACAGGTCGGCGTAAACGCCCCCGGCAACACAAACACCACCACAGTACGGCCAGAGAACAGTTCGTCACTGCTGACATCCACCCAATCGCCATCAGCGCGAGTACGGAAAGTGACGCTGGGAACCTGCTGGCCTTCGCGGTTGGAAATATTGCTCATTGATATCGCTCCTGTTGTGTTTTCGTTGAGTACGGAGCGCATGATAGGGGTCGAAGTCGCGATCGTAAAATTGAATGATATGGATGTAGCGATCGACAAATACGAACAGTCAACCTCGCGGAAAGGAGCCTACAGTGGATTGGTCAGCGCTGCGGAAACATGGCATGCTTGATAGCACGATGATCGACTACAGCAAATTCAAGAACGCCCTGTTACACCTTCAGGACCAGTATCGGCACCTTGAAACCCTGGACCCAAACTTGCCCGACTTTCTTCAGGAAGCAATGGCAGAATCAGTCATTCAGCGGTTTGAAACAACATGGGATTGCTTGTGGAAAGTACTGAAACGCTATCTGGTCGAAGAAATCGGGCTTCCAGATGTCCCCAATGGCCCCAAACCCGTACTGCGGCTTGCCAATGAGAACAATCTGCTACCAGGCGATATCGAGCGCTGGATAGCCCATGCCAACACCCGGATCGCAACATCGCACGACTACAGTGGAGAAAAAGCGCGTAAGGCGCTGGATGTCATGGGTCAATTCATTGTCGACGCCATCGCACTCTATCAGCAGCTAACTGGCGAGGCATGGGATGACTGAGACTAAGACATCACTGCAACTCTCACCACATCATGCAGCCATCGTAAGAACACTGTTGCATCAATATGTTCCCAGCGCCGAAGTATGGGTCTATGGCTCCCGAGCGAAAGGTACAGCCCGCCCATCGTCTGACCTTGACCTCGTTGTTTTCGCGGCCACGAACAAGCCAGCAGATATCGACGCACTCCGTGAGGCCTTCGAAGACAGCGACTTACCATTCAGGGTCGATCTGTTTGTTTGGGATGAAATACCAGAATCATTCAAACCCAATATCCTCAATGAGCATATACCGATCCAACACGGCGTGGCGCAGCACCCCGAACTAGCGGCTGGGACATAGGTTATCAATGCCTGTACCTGCTCAGATTGCCCCCTCCTGACCCCAAAATCACCATGAAAACCACGCACCTCCCCACCGTCAAACAGCTTCGTTACTTTGTTGCACTCGAAGAAATCGGCCATTTCGGCAAGGCGGCGGAGGCTTCCCATGTCTCCCAATCGGCATTTTCGGTGGCCATCAAGGAGCTTGAATCGCTACTGGGCGAACAGTTGGTCGACCGCACCAACCGTAGCGTCACCATTACGCCACTGGGCAAGGAGGTGGCGGTGCAGGCCCGACTGGTGCTGCGCGACCTGGAAAATCTGGTTGAGCTGGTGCAAACGGGCAACGAGCCACTTTCGGGCAAGCTGCGCCTGGGAGTGATTCCGACTATTGCGCCGTTTCTGCTGCCGCGCATCATGCCGGCATTGCGCAAGGCTTTTCCCAAATTGCAACTCTATTTGCGCGAAGACATGACCACGCGCTTGCATGAACAACTGATGGCCGGGGAGCTGGATCTGATCCTGATCGCGCTGCCCTACGAGTTGCGTAATGTTGAGTTGCTACCGCTGTTTCACGATCCATTCTTGCTGGCCTGCCGGCGCGGCACAAAGCTGGTCGATCCCAAACACTATGCTTTCAACCGGCTCACCGCCGAGAGCGTGCTGCTGCTGGAGGATGGTCATTGCCTGCGTGATCACGCGCTGTCGGCCTGCCGTATTCGCAGCCTGGAAAAAGTCAGCCGTTTTGCCGCCAGCAGCCTGCTGACGCTGATCGAGATGGTGGATGAAGACCTTGGGATTACTTTTCTGCCCGCGATGGCAGAGGGATCGCCGATGCTAAAAGGAACCCGGCTGTGCTTGCACCCCTTAAGCGAAAAGAGTTTTCGCGAGATCGGGCTGGCGTGGCGCCGTGGCAGCGGGCGGGTAGACGAATTCAAACTACTCGGCGAGTTCATTCAGCAACAGCAGGACAAGATTTTTCGTGAGGTTGGCAGTCGGCGTTGTTGAGTTGGCCTTGGGGGGTGAGTGGTAAGGCGAATGAATTCGCCCCTACAGCCATATTGCGTCCCAGTGTGGGTAGGCTCCGATGCTCTCAACGATGCCTGCACGTAGCGGATTGGCGACGATATACCTTGCGGTTTGGCGAATATCCTCCTCGTGGCGCAGCGCATGATCATGGAAACCTCGCTGCCATATCGACCCGCTGCGGCCCAGCTTTTTGTTCAAAGCACGGGCAGCGCTTCCCTTGAAGCGCTTGATCACGGCACTGAGTTCATTGTTTTCCGTCAGCTGCAATAGCCAGTGCAGGTGATCTGGCATGAGTACCCAGGCCATCGAGTACAGCATTTTCTCGTCATGCATTTTTCGCATCTGGCCAATCACGAGCCTGGAATGTTCAAGTAATT
>CAZQXF010000298.1:0-3584 GCA_964596975.1 uncultured Thiotrichales bacterium
TGGTGCGCACGCTTGGGGCGCGCACACCCTACCTAGGGCCGCGCAGCCAATAAATTGATGGGGTGTGCACGATTCACTTGCGTATCCGCACCCCTCTGGCTCAACAACCAGCAATAACCATCGGTGGCCAGGTGGTGGGCACCTTAGCGGCGCCCACCCTACAACGCAGGACGGTCGACGCGCGTAGGGTGTGCGCGCCTCAAGCGTGCGCACCAACACCTCGACAATGGGTTCAAGGCGGTTCCGGTACAAGCCGTTTGATGGCTTCACGGTTGGTCCAAGACGAAACCAGTTCGACTGCGTCAGCTTTGGGTAGCCAGCGGTATTCCAGGTGTTCGCGGGGATTGAGACGGGGCGCTTCAGGGCTTTCGAGTTGCAGCGAAAATACGGTTTCGGTATTGCTTGCCACATCCGGTGCATATCGCTCGCGCCACGGCGGCACAATGGGGAATGTGAACATGAGATCGGTGGCTTGCAGATTGGCTGGATCAAAGCCGGTTTCCTCACGCAGCTCGCGGGCTGCGGCGTGTTCGGCATCCTCACCCCACTCCAGCGAACCGGTGACCGACTGCCAGAAGTCGGTCGGCTTACGGCGACGCAGCAGCAGGCAGTCACCCATTGGCGTGTAAATGACGATGAGGATGGATTCGGGGCGTTTGTAGGGAGAGGGTGTCATTCAGGCTGTGCGTGACTCACGGCAGCGCAATTGAGCGATCGAACCGGCGTCACCGAGCATGCAAACGCTGTCGCAAGCCTGTAACGAACACATCCATCGGCGGCAGATCAAGGCTGGCTTCCCTCTGTCTTGAGCCCCAGACGGGTTCGGGGAAAAAGCTATCATTCTGGTACCGCGCCATAATGTGCCAGTGTACCTGTGGCAGGTAGTTGGCGAATGATGCGATGTTGATCTTGTCGGGTTTGAAGTAGTCGAGCATTTCCAGCTCGATGAGATGCAGCAGTTCGAACACTTCGGCGCGCGTTGCGGCGCTGCACTGGCTGAACTCCTTGCAACCATCCGTGGTGAAGATTTTCAGCCACGGAATCTCGGCTGGCTCGACCTCGATGTAGACGAGGTCGTTTCTGTAAACAGGTTCCAATTGCTGCACCATGATCCCCTCTCCCCAACCCTCTCCCCTCGAGGGGAGAGGGAGGCAATCAGCGCTACTCGGTCACCGGCTTTTTGATGCGAATATTCAGCTCCGACAGTTGCCGGGCGGAGACTTCGCTGGGAGCGTCGGTCAGCGGACAGTGGGCGGTCTGGGTTTTCGGGAAGGCCATGACATCGCGAATCGAGCTGGCGCCGGTCATCAGCATCACCAGACGATCGAGGCCGAAGGCAAGACCACCGTGTGGCGGACAACCGTAGCTCAGTGCCCGCACCAGGAAGCCAAATTTGCTTTCCGCTTCCTCATCGGAGATGCCGAGCAGCTTGAACACTTCACGCTGCATCTCTGGCTTGTGGATACGAATCGAACCGCCACCCACTTCACTGCCGTTGATGACCATGTCGTACGCGCGTGAGAGCACTTCTCCGGGCTTGTCGTGGAGCGCCTTGGCGTCGTCTACGGCCGGGGCGGTGAACGGGTGGTGCAGCGCCTGCCAACGGTTATCGCGCTCGTCCCACTCGAACATCGGGAAATCGACGACCCATAGCGGCTTCCAGGCATCTTCGACGAGCCCGAGGTCTTCACCGATCTTCAACCGCAATGCGCCGAGCGCCTCGTTGACGACTTTGGCCTTGTCGGCGCCGAAGAAAACGATATCGCCATCGGCAGCGCCACAACGCTGCATGATCTCCAGCGCAACCTCATCCGGGAGGAATTTGAGAATCGGTGACTGCAATCCCGCAATGCCCTCGTCCAGCGCATTCACTTTCACGTAGGCGAGGCCTTTTGCGCCATAGCGACCAACGTACTCGGTATAGACGTCGATATCCTTGCGCGACAGCGAACCGCCGCCGGGCACCCTGAGCGCGGCGACGCGGCCGGCGGGATCGTTGGCCGGGCCGGAGAACACCTTGAACTCAACCTCGGCCAGCAAGTCGCCGATGTCAGTCAACTCCAGCGGGTTGCGCAAGTCGGGTTTGTCGGAGCCGAAACGCTGCATCGCCTCGGCATAGCTCATGCGCGGGAACTCGGCATCGAGTTCGACGCCAATCACCTCGCTGAACATGCCGCGCACCAGATTCTCGGTCATCCCCATGATCTCGTCTTCATTCTGGAACGAGGTTTCGATATCGAGCTGGGTAAATTCTGGCTGACGGTCGGCACGCAGGTCTTCATCACGAAAACAGCGCACGATCTGGTAGTAGCGGTCCATGCCGCTCATCATCAGCAGCTGCTTGAAGATCTGTGGCGATTGCGGCAGCGCAAAAAAGCTGCCGGGATGGGTGCGACTCGGCACCAGATAGTCGCGTGCACCCTCGGGCGTGGCCTTGGTGAGCATCGGCGTCTCGATATCGAGAAAGCCCTGCTCTTCCAGAAAACGGCGCATGAAACCGGTGAGTTTGGCGCGGGTGCGAATGCGCTGCTGCATCACCGGGCGGCGCAGATCGACATAGCGGTAGCGCAGCCGGATTTCCTCATTGAGATTTTCATCATCCAACTGGAACGGCGGTGTTTCGGCGGCATTGAGCACGGTCAGCGCCTTGCCAAGCACTTCGACCTGGCCACTGTGCAGATCCGGGTTGGCGGTCCCTTCCGGGCGCTCACGCACAATACCCGTCACCTGCAACACCCATTCATTGCGGATATGCTCGGCGGTTTCGAAAACATCCGGCGTATCGGGGTCGAACACCACCTGCACCAGGCCCTCACGATCGCGCAGATCGACGAAAATGACGCCACCATGATCCCGGCGTTTGTTGACCCAGCCACACAGGGTGACTTCCTGCCCCATCAGGGTTTCATCGACCAATCCGCAATATTGACTACGCATCTGCTTTCAATTCCATTCAATCAGTGGGTTCCCGCCTGCTGGCGGAGAAAGGCGTGCATGTTACGAGTACACCCCTTCAGACGCAACAAGGCCGGCAGGTCGCCGGCCTTGGTTTTTTTGAGTCTGTGACTCGTATCGTCAGGCAGCGCAACCGCAACTGCCCGAGCCGCAGCCACCGCCGGAGGAAGAACCACTGTCGGACTTACCCTTGTCGGCGATGTTCTTCTTGTTGCCCGATTTGAAGTCGGTCTCATACCAGCCACTGCCGCTCAGGCGAAAGCCGGCGGCGGAAACCAGTTTCTTCAGCGCCGGCTTGTGGCACTCGGGACACTCGGTCAGCGGTGCGTCGGCCATTTTCTGCATGGCTTCCATTTCGTGGCCACAGGCGTCACATTTGTACTCGTAAATTGGCATATTCGTATGCTCCCCAAAGAAGATTCCGCAGATTCTATTGCATGGGGGCTACGGAGTACAAAATCAAGCCGTTTGGTAACTACTCAGCGCCCCAGCCCGCGCAGCGTGCACACACCGAAAAGTAACGATACTACCGATTTAGCCGTTCAGTGGCCATTTGGAAATCTGGTTTTCTTTCCCCCTTCACACGCGCCGCTGACGGGTGCGCCTGGAGGGGGCAACCGGCCATGGAT
>CAZQXF010000299.1:0-3573 GCA_964596975.1 uncultured Thiotrichales bacterium
AGGGGACATTTTAGAATTGGACAAAGAGGACATTACTGCTTTGGGCTAACACACCAGGCGACTGGATATTGATTTCCATGATCTTGTCCCCGACGATATCCAGCCCGGCGAAAAATATCCCGTCTTGGCGCAACCGCTCACTCGTTTCCCGCGCGACCGACAGGATGCGTTCGTCGATGTGGGCGCGGACGGCCTCGGCGCCCGCGGTCATATTGCTGCGCATGTCGGCGTCGCCAGTACGGCGGCGGCGATGGATTGCGGCATATTTTCCATTGACCTCGAACGGTCTGCCGTTGAGCATAAAGAGGCGGATATCACCATGGATCGCGTCTCTCAAGTATTGCTGCACAATAAAATAGTTATCGCGCGCCACGGCGTCGAGCATCTGGTTGATATTCGGCGTGTCGTGCGGCCGGATCAGAAAAACATTGCGTCCGCCCGATCCCGCCAATGGTTTCAGCACCGCATAGCCACCTTCAGCGGCGATAAAATCCTTCGCTTCGCTCTTGTCCCGCGTGACCAACGTGCGCGGCCGGATCGATGCCGGAAAATATTCCATATACAGTTTCGTCAGCCCGAGTCCCAGGCCATTCGGATCATTCAGCACCAATACGCCGTCTCGGCAGGCAAGCCGAGTGAAATTGATCGCAGCGGTACGCGCCCAGGGACGCGATATTTCGTCGACGCTGGGATCATTGCGCGGCAATATGACATCGAAGCTGCGCAAATCCATTTCGCAGCGATTGTCTGGCGCGACTGCCCACAGTGCTTCAAGAAAACGTTTCGGTTTGCGGTGATGCTCGTCGGGCACCCGCCAGGCATGTGCCCAGACATGGTCGTCGGGCCGTAATGCAAAGGCCGCAACATCGATATACCAGACTTCATGCCCCATCTTCACTGCGGTCATCGCTAGCTGTGTCGTGGTATAGCCAGCTTTTTCAGTGAACAGGTCGTTGACGATAATGCCGATACGCATCAGTGTTTACCCTCCAGCAGATCCATAACCTGCATACCCTGCTCCAGGCGCTCTAGACGGGGTGTCACCTCTGGCCTGGCAAATAAATGTGGCAGCAACGCGGGTGGCTTGAGAATCTTGCGCCAGCGCAGCTCTTTGATCAGCGGCAGGTGTGACATCGACAGCTTGCCCAGCCACAAGGCATGAAGATCATTCCCCTGTCCCAGATAATCAAGCAAATCCATCAGTCCGCGCAGATAGATCGCATCCTTGGTATAACCGCCCCCGCGAAAGACGCGCAGCGTCATCATGAATGCGGCCTTGGCGGAAAACCCCTCGCTGTCATGCAGCAGGCGGAAGGTTTCGACAAAATCGGCTCCGTCGGTGATCAGTTTCACGGCGATCACGCGGCCCGCCAATTGCCGCAGCCGCCCCGGATCCAGGCCACCGACGAGATATTCGGCCAGCACCGCCAATCCTTCTTGTAGCGGTTCATAGTCCGCCATGCCGCAACGCAGTTCTGCAAGCGGCTGCTGACGGCCATTGTGCCAAGTCAGGGCATGGGTGCCGATTTCATGTGCCAGCGCCGCATCGACGCGATCCTCACTGACGGTTGCCGCGCTACCGATCAGAAAATTCCCGTGCGAGACCATGATGCCGGCAATATCATCCCGCACCTCGACCCGAGCCGTCAGCGTGGCGTCTTGTTCCCGGTAACGGGCGAGTTCACTTTCGGCACGGCGCGCAAACTGCCAGGCATCGAGCATCACCTTCGCGCTGGCCGAGTCGGGCGGCGGAATTTTACGTAGAATTTTCCGGGCCACGGCAAGCAGGCTGTCATCCGGATCACCGAACAGCTGCCGACTGCCCAGCAAGAAACGCGGCGTATTGCGATCAGCCACCAAGGTGATCTGCCGGTCCAGCTCGTTACGTTTGGCACTGAAAATGTCGGCCATGGTCGGATCATCGATCGCTTCGATCTCGATGCCAAACAATTCCCGCTTCATCAAATCCGGATCGATCGTGCGCGGGCGATAACGCAATTCAGCAGGACGTTCGAAATCACTGCTGGAAAACGCCTGCCACGCCGCTTCGGCATTGATCGGGGTAACATGCAGCAACAGATCGAAACTGTCGCTGATCCGCGCCAGTGCTGCATCCACTCGCCTGACATCGTCTTCGACCGATTGCGGCCCGAGCGCATGAAAGTGCGCTGGGCGATGGTGAGTCTGGTGATGCGAAAAATGATAGAAAGTCCGTTTCAACGCCCGATTCAGGCGCTGACGAAAAGCACGATGGGCAAAGACGAAAGTATCACCGCTTTGCGGATCGCGATACACCGGATTGATTTCCAGACCGACCACATGACAATGCCCTTCCGGCAGCAGGGGTGGCAAGCCCGCTGGTGCTACCGGCTTGCGGTATTGCAGAGAAATCTGCGGCGTCTTGCGATGAATCGTCACCTGCAACAGTGCATTTTCGAGCTGCTCCAGCAACTCGGGCAGGTCGTGATCAGGATCGGCCACGATATTGAAAGCGTGTGGCGGTAGTGCTTCGGCCACAGCCTGACCGGTCCATAGCTCCAATAGCAGACAGGCACCAAAGCGTTGTTGCAGATATTGCATCAACTCGCCAAGCCAATCACTGATGTCCACCTGCGGGGCCACGATCAGCCACGCAGACTGGGTCATGAGCAGCGATTCGGTATCTGCCTCGCTGCCGGGGGTCTGCGGCCGATAGACACAAAGAAAGGGCAATGGCCGGTCGATATGCAGCCGCCCACCTCTTGGCAATTCGAAATCGACCGTCTCGCCGGCTTCGAGCTTCGCAATCACTTTTTTGGCGAGCGACTCAGTCATTGCCCGAGGGCTCCCGGCTGTCGGACTCTGTCGCTTCGGCCTGGCTAGCGCGTTGCTGGCACTGCGGAATATGCTGCAACGTTTCGACGATTCCAGGCAATGTCGCATGCAACGCCTTGCGAATCTCTTCTACCTGGTCGATATCCGCAACCCCGGTCCATTCATCCATAAAGAATTTCTTGAACTCGATGGCGAGCACGCAGGCGGAATCGGGAAATTTCTCGTGGATCCACTGTGCAAGCTGGCGGCCCTTGAATTTCACGTTTTCCCGTACATCAAGATGATGTCCAAGAAAATCATAATTGCGTAGATCTTCCATAAACCGATCCACCACGGCGCCGCAACGTTCGCGGTTCAGCGAACCGGTGCCAACATTCACATCGGGATTCTGCTGCGGATCCTCCGGAGGATCATGGGGCCCGCGACGACGATAGTTGTAACTGTGCAGGTCAAAAACCACGAAACAGCCATGGCGACGCTCTATTTTTTTCAGCAGCTGGTAAAGCTCCTCATAGAAGCGGTCATACTCTTCGAGTGATTTACGCACCGCCATTTCGTTCAGCGGCTTCTTCCACACATGCAGCCCCCAGGCCATCTCGGGCGCAAGATAAACAGCCTCTTGGCGTGGCCGGTTCAGATCAACCTCAAAACGGGAACGACGAAAAGCAATCCACGACGGCACGACCTTGACCAGTGCATCAGTGTAGGGGTCCTCTTCGCGGGCCCGGGTGGATTCGTCGATGGCAAGCAGCGGCAGCA
>CAZQXF010000300.1:0-3559 GCA_964596975.1 uncultured Thiotrichales bacterium
GGTGATCGTCGAGACCATCCTGCGCCGCATGCCCGACTACGTGCAGCACCTCACGCCGCAGTTCTCACGTACCGACATCAACTTCCAGCGCGTATCGACCGTCGACACCTCCAACCCCTTCATCGCCCGCGACATTCCGACGCCCGATGAAAGCTTTGTCGTCATTCGCTTTGCCGATCCCGCAAAGTTCGACGTGGATTT
Organism: uncultured Thiotrichales bacterium; assembly: GCA_964596975.1. Classification (GTDB taxonomy): domain Bacteria; phylum Pseudomonadota; class Gammaproteobacteria; order UWMA-0217; family UWMA-0217; genus JALSHZ01. Next base: position 202 of record CAZQXF010000300.1, read on the forward strand.
CCCTTATTTGCTCGCGGTACTGCCCGGCTCATTCATGTCGCGGCGCAATACCATCGTCGTACCCGGCGGCAAGATGGGACTGGCCATGGAAATCATCCTGGCGCCGATCATTCACCGTATGATCGCTGCCAAAGGATAAGTCTTTGGCCCAAACCTTCTGATCGGTATACAGCCCCGCTTGCGGGGCTGTCTTGTTTTTACGCAACGCAACCCACATCGCCCATGAACGCATTTCAGCATGGCCTTGCCATCGGCTCCGATCCCCGCGAAATCGTCAACATCTGCCTCGCGCAAATTGGCGATATCGACCCTGCCGCCAACGTCGGCTTCATCTACATTACCGACGCCTTGAGCAACGAGCTGGAACACATACTGCACCTGTTGCAGCACGGCACCGGCATCGAACACTGGTATGGATCGACCGGTGTGGCGCTGATTGGCAGTGATCAGGAAGTCTACGACCAGCCGGCCCTGAGCATTATGCTGGCCAGCTTTCCCAAAGACAGCTTCCGGACAATCACCTCCGTTCGTAGCGATACTGCGGAATTCTTCGACGGCAACAGGGACTGGATCGATGCTCGTCAGGCGCGATTTGCGATCATTCATGGCGACCCGACCAACCCGAATGTGCCGAAATTGGTCGCAGAACTCGCCGAGGGACTCGACGGTGGTTTCTTCTGCGGCGGACTGACCTCATCGCAGACCCAGTACCTGCAAATCGCGGACACCATCACCGATGGCGGCCTCAGTGGCGTACTGTTTGCACCTGAAGTCGAGGTTCTGGTCAGCCACACCCAAGGCTGCTCGCCGATCGGACCGGTGCGCACGATTACCGAAGCCGCCGCCAATATCGTCATGCAAATCGACGACATGACGGCGCTGGATGCCATTCGTGAGGATGCCGGCGAAGTGCTGTCGCGCGACCTCAACCGGCTGGCTGGATTCATCTTTGCCGGGCTGCCGATCCGCGGCTCCGACACCGGCGACTATATGGTTCGCAACCTGCTCGGCATCGACCAGCAGGAAGGCCGCATCGCCATCGGCGACCGCATCGAACCCGGCGACCAGATCATGTTTTGCCGCCGCGATGGCAACACCGCGCGCGAAGACATGCTGAAAATGCTCGAAGGCCTGAAACAACGCTGCAAGGGCCGAACACCTCGTGGCGGCATCTATGTTTCCTGCCTCGGGCGTGGCCGCTATCAGTTTGGCGACAATGCCGAAGAAGTGAAAATGATCAGCGAAGTGCTCGGCGACTTCCCGCTGACCGGATTCTTCGCCAGCGGCGAGATCTTTCACGACAGAATCTATGGCTACACGGGTGTATTGACGCTGTTCGTATGAACGGGGTGGTGGGTCTCCCCCTCTCCCCAACCCTCTCCCCCGTGGGGCGAGGGAGTTCGTCTCGCCGCCGGCATCGCGCTGCTACATTACCGTAGGGTGTGCGCCGTCAAGGTGCGCACCAGAATCCAACAAGGGTGCGCACGCTCATCGCGCGCACACCCTTACCGAAAGCGCAGGCGGATGATCAGCGACAGCAACATTGGCATCCAAAGCATGCCGCCACCGCCCGACCGTGGCTGTACCGGGACATCGGGCGTATCGGTGACGGCACCGGCCACCCGCACATCTCCGGCATCCACGTTCAGGTCCGTCAGTTCGCTGATCCAGTCTGCATAAGATGCCACTCGCGTGTAGACGCCATAGCGATCGGGCTTGGCGCAGCCGTCACCAAAGCTGACGATCCCGACCTGGCGGAATTCACCATCCTGCTCGACCAGCAACGGTCCACCGCTGTCACCGAGACAACTATCGACGCCGCCGTCACGAAAACCGGCGCAGATCATGTTGTCCGAGATATTGCCGCTGCCCATTGCCGCACGGCATACATCGGCGCTGACAATAGGCAAATCGGCTTCACGCAGCTCGTCGGACAAGCCGGCGGTGGCCTTTGGTGTTCCATCGAGGCCGACCTCGGTAACGCCCCAACCGACCACGGTGGCCATATCACCCGTTACCGGATTGCGCCCAAGCAGCTGAAAGACCTGATCTTCAACGGGATAGGCCAGCTCGACCAACGCCAGGTCACTGTCATAGTAGCCGGAGGCGGCATTGAAACTCGGATGGATATGGATTCCGGTCACCGGCAAGCCGGATTCGGGATTCAGCACCTCGGAAGAAATCGTTGCACGATCGACGAAGACCGTCGTATTGTCGGCGCGTGCATCCGGCACTGCTGCCGTACCGCTTTCGGGGAAGAAACAGTGTGCCGCGCTCAGTACCCAACGTGGCGCCACCAAGGTACCTACGCAGCGTCGCTCGGACAGGCGGCCAGCTGTGTTGCGGACTTCCATGCGGATGGCGACAACCGCCGGCCATGCAGTCTCTTCGACCAGCGTGCCACCGATGATCCGCGGTTGGATCTGCACAACAGCCCAGGCGGGCGTAGTGCCAATCCACAGCAGCAGCGTTATTAGTATTGTTCTCATGCCGTGGCGTTGCTCCGCTGATCTGACCGATGAATGGTGATGATTCTAGAACAGACGGTAGTATTGTCCAGACAGAAACCCACAGCATGCGAAACAGAAGACATTTTCCGGTAGGCGACGATGCAGGAACATGAGCTCATCGACAGCCACTGCCACCTCGACGATCCGCGTTTCGATGCGGATCGCGACGCCGTATGCCAGCGCGCCGAAGCGGCGGGCGTCAGCGAGATCATCGTCCCGGCAGTCAGCCGGCGCTACTGGCCGCGATTGCAACAGATCACCTCGTCAACGGCACATGCCTGGCCAGCATATGGCCTGCACCCCATGTTCATGGCAGAACACGGCAAGGGTGATGTAGAGGCGCTGGAAGCATGGCTGGAACAGGAACCCGCGCTTGCCGTCGGCGAATGCGGGCTGGACTACTACAGCGACCGGGACACACGCAGGCAGCAGCTCGAACTGTTTGACGCACAGCTGGCCATCGCCCATCGCCACCAGCTGCCCGTTATCGTCCATGCAAGAAAATCGGTCGAAGACGCTATCCAGCGGATACGTCAGTATCCCGGCCTGCGGGGCGTTTTTCACAGCTACTCGGGCAGTCTCGAACAGGCCCGGCAGCTTGCCGACCTGGGCTTCATGTTCGGTATTGGCGGCCCGTACACCTGGGAAAACGCCCGCAAGCTGCATGCGCTGCTGCCAAAGCTGCCACTGGACGCCCTGTTGCTGGAAACGGATGCACCGGATCAGCCGGATGCCACCCACCGGGGCCAGCGCAACGAACCCGCCTTCATTTTGGACATTGCGACGGCCGTCGCCGCCCGCTTGAAGATCGATATCGAAACGCTCGCCGCACAGACCACGCACAATGC
>CAZQXF010000301.1:0-3546 GCA_964596975.1 uncultured Thiotrichales bacterium
TTCGATGTATTTACCGAACCCGCCCGCGAGCTCGAACGGTTTGCAAAAGAACAACAGCGCCAGGGAGCAGAAAGGGTAATACAAGATATCGAGCGGCTGGTGAACGCCGTTGAGGCACCGGAGACAGATACGGCAATGACCCCCTGACCAGACACGCCAGGACCACGCCGACGTCAATAGCGATAACAATAATTAAATATAGATATATGGATATCAAATTTCACAACCCGGATCTAAGCTCCGCGAAAATCATGATGGTCGATGATGAACCGATCAACATGGAAATTGTTCAGGCTTTGCTCGAAGACGCCGGCTATACCAATTTCGTCGTCGAGGACCAGCCCCTTCGCGCCATGGAGACCCTGGACAACACACAGCCGGACATGCTGATCCTCGACCTCATGATGCCCGACAAGGATGGATTCCAGCTGCTGGAAGAAATTCGCAGCCATGAACGCTATGAACATCTGCCGGTCATTATTCTTACATCCGCCAACGACAATGACAGCAAGCTGCGCGTACTCGAACTCGGTGCCACGGATCTGCTGTTCAAACCGGTCGATCCCACTGAGCTGATTCTCAGGGTCTACAACACGCTCTCGTCGAAGTCTTATCTCGACCAGCTGGCCTATTACGACGCCGTCACGCATTTACCCAATAGCCGGATGTTTCAAGAGCACTTCGAATGGGTTCTGAAAAAGTCTCACCGCCATGAGGACAGGCTCGCAATACTGAACATCTCGCTCGACGACTTCAGCCGTATCAATGCTGCCATGGGTCACAAGGAAGGCGATAGTATCCTGCGGCAAACAGCAGAGCTGATTCAGCAGGTCGTGAGAGACAGCGATATACTCGCCAGCGTCGGCCGCAGTGGCAACCACAATTCGAATCTCTACCGCAGCGAGAACGGCGCCTTTATGCTGCTGCTGGAGCGGATACAACGTCCTGAAGATGCCGCCCTGGTGGCAGAGCGCATTCTGGAGGCGGTCAAGCAGCCTCTCATCGCCGCAGATACCGAGGTTTATCTCACCTGCAGTATTGGCATCGTCACCTACCCCGAGGAGGGCAACGACCCCAATACGCTCGTACGCCTCGTCAACACCGCACGCGACTACGTGAAGACCAACGGAGGAAACGCATTCCAGTTTTCATCCTCAGTGATCGACATGTCGTATCGCAATCGACTGGACATGGAATCACGCTTACGCAAAGCGCTCGATCGGGACGAATTCAAACTCTATTATCAACCCAAAGTCGATCTGAAAAGCGGCAGAATTTGTGGCGCCGAAGCGTTATTACGCTGGTTCAATGGTGACCAGGGCATGATATCACCACTGGAATTCATACCTATCGCAGAAGAAACCGGGCTGATCATTCCAATCGGGAAATGGGTACTGGAAACCACCTGTGACCAACTGAAGCGATGGAGTACAGTCGGTAACGCCAACTTTCAACTCAGCGCCAATGTCTCGGCACGGCAGTTCCAGGATCCGAATTTCCTCTCCGAGCTCGAGAAGATCATCAGCGCACGAAGCATCAACCCAAAGGCACTGACCCTGGAGATTACCGAAAGCCTGTTGATGCAGGATATCGACCAGAATATTCAGCTGATGAGCATGCTCAAGACAATGGGCTTGAAACTTTCCATCGACGACTTCGGCACCGGTTACTCATCACTTGCCTATCTCAAGAATCTACCTGTCGATGAATTGAAGATAGACCGGTCCTTCATTATCGACGTGCCAGGCAAGGAAGACAGTTGTGCAATCGTTTCGACAATCATCTATCTCGCCAGAAAACTCGGTTTCCATACCGTTGCCGAGGGCATAGAGACAACCGAACAGCTTGAATTTCTGCGCCGGGAACAATGTGAACAGTACCAGGGATACTATTTCAGTAAACCTGTCCCAGCGTCGGATTTCACGAAACTGCTACTCAACGAGCGGAAAGCAACAACAACACGATCATGAGAATAACAATGAATATGGATCGTTCAACAACACACAGGATAGCTGCAAGCAAACACACATCAGGCCATGCCCAGCATCGGAAGCAGCCAGTGCGTACGCTTGCCACATGGCTGTTATTCGCGTTTCTGGCCCCACTGTCTCTGGATGCCGCAACAGAATCCTTCCCCTGTATTATCACACCATCAGAGAGTGTAGAGGTCGGCAGCTCGGTTACTGGACTGCTCGCGTCAATTCTCGTGGAACGCAGTGATAGCGTAAAGAAAGGCGATATCATTGCGCGCATCGATTCCGGCGTCGAACGCAAGAGCGTCGACCTCGCTGCATTGAGAACCCAGGATGCCTCCGAAGTTCAGACAGCGATCGTTGCCCGGGAATTTGCGAAACGCGAACGAAACCGTCTGTTGCTGCTGTTCCGCAAGAAACTGGTATCGAAACAGGAACTGGACAAGGCTGTCACCGAACTGGAACTGGCGGAACGCAAACTGGAGCAGGCACGCGCCCGCGCCGCCCAGACACGCGAAGAATGGAAGGTGGCAAAAGCACAACTCAGCCGCCGCGTCATCCGCAGCCCGATCGACGGCATCGTCGCCGAACGCTATCTTAGTGAGGGTCAGCGAGTACGGGATCAGCCGCTGGCAAAAATCATCAAGGTCGATCCGCTGCACGTCGAAGTCGTCGTCCCGGCAACCTGGTACCAGCGAATTCAGCGTGGCGATACCATGTCGATTACACCGGGCTTGCCGGGGTTCAAGGCACGCGAGGGCAAGGTCTTGATCATCGACAAGATTATAGACGCCGCCAGCAATACCTTCCGTGTCACGCTCGAACTGGACAACCCGGATCTCGCGATCCCCGCGGGGGCGCGTTGTACTGCGGCCGCACCCGCTGCGCTACCTGCGAATGCGCCTTGACCCAGATCAATGTGAGTCTCCCCGTGGCACTTCTACAATGATCAGCGGTGGGATGTGCCTGTCGATTTGCACACCGAAACGAGATCAGCACACGACGGAGACGACACGTTGGAGACTTTTTTAACACTCGAAGCGGGCACCCTCACGATCTCCGCCTTTTTCCTGGCTGTTGCCGTCTTCGTAGCCACACGCCCGTTCATGCCGACCGGCGCTTTCCGCAAAATTGTCATTCCCACGGCGATCATTCTTGCTGTCTTTGTCGCACTGCATTTCAAGATCACTTCAGGCCGAATGGATGCGGTCAAAGCCGCATTCGACAATCAGCAGGAGGTCATCTGTGAAAACCGCAGCAGTCTTGAAGGTGCGCGCTCGATCGTCATCAGCCAGGCACTAGGCTGGTCACTGGAGGGTGACGTCTTCGTCAATCCTGATTTCGAGCGACCTTTCCATACGGCACGCTGCGTGCCGCTGTAGTAACCTCGGTAGTCAGCTCGAACCTATGGTGACTACCTGCCGAAACGATTCCATGCCATGCATTGGAATGTGCACTGTTTCACCTTCGCCGTCCCCGGCATCAACGTAAGCTGCCTTGGTCGCCAAGTCGACACCATCAGAGTCAGTAATCAAGGGAAGGATTACATGAACCATCGTTGTTGCCAGCGCCG
>CAZQXF010000302.1:0-3521 GCA_964596975.1 uncultured Thiotrichales bacterium
CCGGTGGCTATTGAATGGCTGGGTCAGTATCATTTCGTTACTTTTCGGTGTGTGCACGCGCAGCGGGCTGGGGCGCTGAGTAGTTACGAAGTGACTTGAAAAGAGCGTGTTTACCGTCAGCAGCAACATCACTGCTTCAACTGAAACCGCGGTAGTCGGATGTCGAAATAGAGCGCCAGCAGGCGCGCGCAGAAGATGCTGAGCCCGGCAACCAGGGCGGCGAGCGTGGTATCGATATCGAGCTGCAGCAGACCGATAAACAGCAGTGAGCCCGCCCAGGAAACCGTGGCGTAGAGCGGGCTGTGGAACACAATAGGGGGTTCATTACACAGCACGTCGCGAAAGATGCCGCCCATCACTCCGGTCATCACGCCGAGAAAACTGGCGACCAGCCAGGGGGTTCCCGCCATCAGTGCTACCAGGGTGCCGACGACGCCAAAGGTGGCGAGCCCTGCGGCATCGGGGATCAGAAACAGTCGGGGTGAAATCGGCATCAGCCGCGCAGTCAGAAACACCGCGAAGGCACTGCCCAGTGATGCCAGAAAGAAGCGTTGATCCGCAATCCAGAATACCTCCCGGCTCAGCAGCATGTCGCGCAGCGAGCCGCCACCGAGCCCGGTGGCGATGGCGATGACCACGACGCCGAACAGATCGAACTGTTTGAACCCCGCCATCAGCACTGCCGATGCAGAAGAGACGATGACGGCAAACAGCGTAATCCAGTAGAGGGTTTGCAACAGGGCGGGGTCGGGGGCTGGGATCATGTGTTGGCCAGGTTACTTCGTCAACGACAAGAACAGCTCCGGCAGCTTCTGTGGCAGTTTGTCTACGTGGTCGATGACCGTATAGTGGTGGCCGAAAATGTCGGCGATATAGTCGTCCGCCTTGTCGTCGAGCGTGATGCCGTAAGTGTAGATGCCTTGTTGATCAAGTTCCAGCACGGCCTTGCGCGCATCTTCGATCAGCAGTCGGTCATCAGTGACATCGATATCGAAGGGCTCGCCGTCCGTGAGTACCAGCAACAGTTTCTTGTCGGCCGGCTGGCTTTCCAGGTAGTGCCCGGCATGCCGCATTGCGGCGCCCATGCGGGTGGAGAGACCTGGTTGCATGGCGGCGAGGCGTGCCTTGACGGTATCGTCCCAATGCTCCTTGAAGCCTTTCAAGTGGAGATAGCGCACTTCGTGGCGGGTATTGGAAAAGAAGCCGCCGATGGCAAATGGATCGCCGAGCTGTTCAATGGCCCAGGCCAGCAGCGACACCGCCTCCTGACTCAGCTCCAGAATGGTCTGTTCGGCGCCATGGGGCACCTCAGCAAGCGAAGCCGACAGATCGAGCAGCAATGTGACGGCGATATTGCGACCGTCATGACGATGACTCATGTTGATGCGTGGATCAGGAACCGAGCCACTCTTGAAGTCGATCAGTGAACGAAGGGCCACATCCAGGTCGAGCTCCGACCCCTCTTCCTGATAGCGGACCCGGACATAGTCTTGCGGCTTGACCATATCGAGCACTTGCTTCAGCCGTTTGGCCAGTGCGGCGTGCTTGGCGAGTAGCGTGTCGATCTTGAGTGCATCTCCGGCGGGGTGCAGCGTTTCATAGACGCTGACCCAGTCTGGTCGGTAGGTCTTGGTGTGGAAATCCCATTCGGGGTAGTGGCGCGGGGGCAGTTCGTCCACTTTCTTGTCTTTGAGATCGATATCTTCCTTGTTGTCGAACTGCTCTTCCTCGTCGCCTTCCTCGATAAAGCGCCACATGTGCCGGTTGTCGTCGCGGTATTCGACTTCGGTATCGCGGAAATAGATCTTGGGTAGTTGATCGCTTTGCAGGCGCGTGCGGGCAACGAAGGAGACTGCGATCTGGGCCATCTCCTTGGTGCTGGACTGGCCATTTTCGAGCGCATCGTGAAAGCGCTCGGCGAACGCGACGATATCGGGATTCTGATAGCCATGTTCGGGGTCGATCAGTGCGCGGGACAGCATCGTCAGGCGATGTCGAATACAGGACTGCTCTGCTGGATTGCAGTCATCCGCGTCGGGTTTGGGGTGCAGCCCGAGCCAGATTCGGCGTAGTCCAGGGTATTGCTGCATGGCCAGATATTCCACCCGTGCGTCTTCAAGCACTTCGATAGCGATGCGCTGGAAAGGGCTGTAGTTGTCGGCGATGATCGCCGTCGTCCAGCGGCGGTGGGCCGCCATGTGGGCGAGCACGGCGTGATAGCGTTCCAGTCCGGTAATGCCAGACTCGGTATCGTCGAAGACATCGGGAATGCGGATGCCTAAGGCATCGAAGTAGGGCTGCGGCTTGCGCAGCTCGTCCCAGCCGAGCGAATAAGGAACGAGGTGATCACGGTCGTTCCACAGCGCCTGCAGATAGAGGCCAAGATTTCGTTCATTGTCAGCGAACAAGGTGCCGTGGCGTTCGCGCTGGAATACCGCACGGCTGTCCGCCGACTGCATGGAAAAGAAGTCTGCCTGGCGGTCCGGGTGATTGGGATAGTTTTGAATACCGTATTCGACCCAGTTGCGAATGCCCTCGATGGACAGCTGACTCAGCAGAAACGCCGACTGCTGCAGAAAATAGGGCAGGCCCGGGCTGGGTTGCGTGGTGTGGTGGCCGTGGATGGAGCCGGTGGTGCGCTCCATCATGTCGAACACGATATCGAGAAAATGCTGGAACTGCTCGATGCTGCCGAGCCGTCGAGCCGCCTCGGGCATGGCCTGGATGAAATCAGGAATGGCCCGTCCATTCGGTGTGCGGGACATTTTCCACACTGCCTGGGCGATCATATTGATGACGTCTTCGCCGACTCGGTGTGCAACCTGGGGAATCTCCTCAAGAAATTCCAGCACGGGTTCAACGCCGCGGCCGATCATGCACACCAATGAAGCGCCTTCGAGATAATCCTGAACACCTTGCTCGCTGAGCAAGGCTGTGGCCTCCTCGATGCAGTCGTCGAAAATATCGTCGATACGTTCGAAGCCGCATTTGAGCGCTTCGCGCAACGGGTTGCGGCCTTGGGTTTCTGTCTTGGGGTCGACTATTGTCATGGGTTCCGCCTCAATGCGACGTACAGACTCTGGAGCGTCTCACCAGCAGAGCGGTGGTGAGAGCATGGGCGTGTCGGTTAATGGGAAAAACCCAACGCCTCGACAGCGGCCATTAGCGTCTTGCGAATATCGGCATCGTCGGTAATCGGGCAGATCAGGGCCATTTCGCAGGCTTCGGCGGGGGAGATGCCATTCGCCATCAGTTGTCCGGCGTAAACCAGCAAGCGGGTGGAGATGCCTTCATCGAGGCCGTGGCCTTTGAGGTTGCGGGCAGCTTCCGCCATTTTGACCAGTTTTTCGGCCATGGGTTTATCGACGCCGGCTTCGCGTTCGACGATGGCCATCTCCACATCTGCCGGTGCGTAGTCAAAGTCCATCGCGGTAAAACGCTGCTTGGTCGATTGTTTCAGGTCCTTCATCAGGCTCTGGTAGCCGGGGTTGTAGGAAATCACCAGTTGAAAGTCGGGATGG
>CAZQXF010000303.1:0-3494 GCA_964596975.1 uncultured Thiotrichales bacterium
GTCCGAAAACATTCAGACCATCAACGAAACCCTGCAACACAGCACCCACCTGATTCAGGAAACCTCGGAACAGTCCGAACACATAGGGGAACGCGCTGAGGAATATGTAGAGAAAAGCCGGATCAAAACGGCAGCCTGAGACAGCTCATCCGGAGGGTTCTGCGAGAAACGGGGTAAGCTGGGAACAAGAAAAGAAGGGGATAATCCAGTCCGAAGACAAAGGCCGCGAGGCAACCTGCCCTTGAAGCACCAGCATCTCGTGGATGCCTGCAAAACATGGTTACGAATAACCGGAGTCGCTGCTGCTACAAGGCGGGAACAAGTTCCCTGACCAGCGCTTGAACCAAACAACCAACAAATCAGAAGGAGCAAAAGAAAAGCCCGAATAGACCTTTTATCGCTCGAACTGGATTATCTGTCTGGAAGTGTAGGTAAAAAGCTAAAGTTTTTCCTTGCCGCAGTTCTCAGTTTTTTCGAGTCTCACCATTGGGAGCATACAACCCGGCAAGAAATGCCTCCCCATCGAACGACAGCGCCTTCGCCCTGTCATGCAGCTGCCGCTGAAATGCTGCTGCTGACAAAACCGGCACGTCGGTGGCAAAACAGTAGGCCACCGTGTTGGCATCATCCGCATCGGCCAGCAACAACCGGCCAGCAAATGCCTGATCGAGCTGCTCCAGCATGAAGGCATACTCATCGGCATTGGTTCGCCACAAGTTGATTGCCATAACGCCACCCGGCGCCAGCCGTTCCCGACAGGTATCGAGGAATCGCAACCGTGCTGGCTCCTCATTCATTCCCTCAGCATCGTAAAGATCGACGACAATGACATTCCACTGCCGGTCATAGGCATTGAGATACTGTTCCGCCGTGGCAATGTAGATGTCCAGGCGCGGATCGATGGGAAGATCGAAATGGCGGTAGGCCATATCGGCGACGGCTTCCCGGTATTCAACCGCATCCAGCCGCAACGAGGGGCCAGCATGGCGCAGCAGATACCGCGCCAGCGTACCGGCGCCGAGCCCCAGCAACAGCACCTCGTCAGCGACCACCGGGAACACGCTGGCAAACAGCAGCTGGCGGCAGTAGTCAAACTGCAACCAGTCCGGCATGTCCGGCACATGGCTGCTCTGCTCGATGGCGCTGCCGAAATGCAGCGAACGCCGCTCACCATGTTGCACCACTTCGACCAGCCCCATCGGGTCACGGACGGCGTCGAGCAGTATTCCGCCATGACGCGGTATAGCCTTTTTCTTCATTCCTCTCCTCGTGAGTCCTCTGCCAATATGCTGTAAACTCGCGCGCCTTTCGCTAATGGAGAGCCCGCTCGATGTGGTTCAAGAACCTGATTTTCTATCGCCTGCAAAAGCCCTTCTCATATACAGCCGAAACGCTTGAGGAGGCACTGGACGCGAAGCATTTTACACCCTGCGCCAAACACGAGTTGAGCAGCAGCGGCTGGGCTTCCCCCATGGGCCATCTGAGCGAGCTGCTGGTGCATGCCGGTGCTGGCGCGTTGATGATCTGTCAGAAGAAGGAGGAGCGGATTCTGCCCGCCAGCGTCATTCGTGACTTCGTCAACGACAAAATCACTGCCATCGAAGAAGCTGAAATGCGCAAAGTGCGCAAGAAGGAACGCGATACGATCCGAGACGAGGTCATCTTCGATCTGACCCCAAAGGCGTTTACTCGCTCAAGCAACACCTGGGCCGTGATTCTGCCGCAACAGTCTTTGCTCGTTGTCGACGCCAGCAGCGCCAAAAAGGCGGATGAGTTTACCGCCCTGCTACACAGCACCTTGGTCGACACCCCGCTGAGCCTGATTCGCAGCAACCATGCCCCGGCGGACATCATGACGCACTGGCTGGAAAACCCGGCCAGCATGCCGACTGACCTGGAAATGGGCGACGAGTGCGAACTCAAGGAGCCGGGCGACGAAGGCGGCATCGTGCGCTGCCGACGCCTCGACCTCGCCAGCGATGAAATACGAACGCACCTCGATGCTGGCAAGCAGGCGGTCAAACTGGGGCTGGGCTGGAGCGAAAAGCTCTCATTCGTGCTGGCCGACGACCTGAGCGTGAAAAAGCTCAAATTCGCCGACGAAATTCTGGAGGCAGCAGCCGATCAGGGCGAAGCCGACGCCGCCGCGCAGTTCGACGCCGACTTCACGCTGATGGTCATGGAGCTGGAGCGCCTCATCCCACGAGTCATCGACTGGTTTGGTGGGGAACTGGAGGACTGAGACGGCGGGAAAAGAGGCAATGTTTCAGCGAATGGTGCCGGGAACGGTGTAGGATGAGCGCCGACCAGGTGCTCACCGAAAACCCGGGAATGGTGGGCACGCTAGTCGCGCGCTCCACCCTACCGGAAAAGGATCCGATAGAACGTTGGTCAAATCCACGCACTCAAGAATGAACACCGAAACTTGGGTTGTTTAATCAGCCGCCGCCAGCAATTTCTCCCTCAACTTGCCCATTCGCGCATACAACCGCGCCGCGGCCAGGAGACGGCCAAAGCGGTTCTCCAGCACCGCAGCTTCAGCCTGGTAGAGGTCTGAGTAAACGGTCAGCAGGTCCAGCAGCGTCCGTCTTCCGGCATCGAACTGGAGATGGTATGCCTTGACGACCTCCTGTGCGGAATGGACGTTTGCCGCCAGCGCCGGCGCAATATTCCGGTCTTCGATCAACTGACGGGACAGCGCTGCGATCTCGGCCCTGATCTCTCTTTCCAGTGATGCGACTCGCGCATCAGCGGCGACCTTCCGGCTGGCCGCTTCAGCCTTGCGGCTATAGCTGGCGCCGCCAAGCGGAAATTCATAGTTGACGACGAGGCGCACGCTGGAATCCACATCGATACTGCTATCCGGCGTCACATCGGAGAACATCCGCTTGCGTAGTTCCAGATCAACACTCGGCAGCACCGCGCCCCGGGCAACACCAATCTCGGCCTCCCGGCTTTTGGCGGTTTCCCGTGCGGCTTTGACCCGTGGATTTCCACCAATAGCCATGCGGTAGATATCGTCAACCGCTTGCTCGGCCACCGCCTCGTCGATAGTCGGAAGCACGAGATCATCAGGCATCATGCCGGTGATTTCCCGGAATCGTAAACGGCTGCCTTCGAAGGCGGCACGGAGTTGAAAATGCCTGTTTTTCGCCTGCACCAGCCGCGTCTTGGCCTGGTGCACGGTCACTTTCGATATCCGCCCCATCTCGGCGCGCGTGGTGACACGCTCGGTCAGCTTTTGCAATGCTTCAATCTGGGCCTCAGAGGCAGCTACCAGTTGCTGGTTTCGTAGTACATCGAGATAGACTTCCAGCACCTGCAATGCGAGGGCTTCGGATGTCGCCTCCAGCTCCGCAGCCGATGCCGCTTTACTCGCCGTGGCCGATTTAATTGCACTGCGATCGGCAAAACCTCTGAACAGGTTCCAACGTAGCGTCGCATCAAGACGCCCCGTGTCCCGATCGATGGTCGCGCCAGAGATATCTTCGGTG